>SMVT01000118.1 GCA_004357365.1 Nitrospina sp. | reverse complement strand
CCCATTTTCAACAAAGCGTGGGTTCCCCCGCTTTCGGGAGAGTAAATGTTTCCCGGCACCGCGAACACTTCCCGCCCCTGCTCCAGAGCGAACTGGGCGGTGATCAGGGCTCCGCTTTTGACGCCCGCCTCCACCACCAGCGTTCCGTGAGACAGTCCGCTGATCACCCGGTTGCGCGCCGGAAAATTATTGCGGTCCGGTTTGGTCGACATGGGAAATTCGGAAATGACCGCACCGCACTCCTCGATTCGCCGCCGCAGGGAACCGCTCTCCGGTGGATAGGTGTAATCCAGCCCGCATCCGAAAACCGCGACCGTCGGGTTCCCCAAGTGCAGGGCTGCCTTGTGGGCGATCGCGTCGATCCCCCGCGCCATGCCGCTGACAATGCACACTCCCTGTTCCGAAAGCACGCCACACAGTTTTTCCGCGACCATCTTTCCGTAAGAAGTCGGTTTGCGGGTGCCCACCACCGCGAGCGGCACGGACTTCTCGTTCAAAAATGTTCCTTTATAATAAATGACCGGCGGGGGGTCATAAATCGACTTCAGCAGAAGC
This sequence comes from Nitrospina sp., assembly GCA_004357365.1. Lineage (GTDB taxonomy): Bacteria > Nitrospinota > Nitrospinia > Nitrospinales > Nitrospinaceae > SZUA-226. Next base: position 5,076 of record SMVT01000118.1, on the reverse strand, counting down.
GGATACTCCGCATCCTCGAGAGTCAGGATCCGGGCCTGGCGACGCTCGACCAGTTGGTATTCCCGCTCCAGGCTTCGTTCCAGATCAAATTCCAGAATCTGCCGGGCGATTTTTTCGCCGATCCGCTCCACGCCCATCAGTTCCCTGCGCGAAGCATGAAACACGCGTTTGGGAGACCCCAGGGCCTTGACCAGACGGTGAAACAGGATCTTGCCCACTCCCAACACCATGTTGAGACCGACCCAGTATTTTTGGGATTCGCGTTCCATAGGATGCTTGACACCGCTATAGATCAATAAATTCCGGCGGCCGTTAAAAAAAAGGGGAGTGTACCCCGAAACCTTCGGACGGGATACCTTATTTTTATTTTCCCGGGAAACCCCGTGAACGGTCCCCGCCATCAAGGTTCACTATCTATTTTCATGAAGCGATGAACCGCAAGATTGAATTCGTAAACCGTTTCATAATAACCCACCAGAACCCGGGTATAAATGATCAACGCCTCAAACAAATCCCCTTCATCGCCAATCCCAAAATCGTAATTGGCGACTTCGGCCACCAGCAGGGCGCGGGTCATTTTCCGGCTCTTGCGCCCCAGGATCATTTTTTCCCTGGCCTTGTTGACCTCGATCAGTGTGGCTCTCAGATCGTACCCGCCGACCGGTCCTGCGGTTCCTTCTTTCCTGGGCTTGGCAAAGGGCCGGGTGTTCAGGTACTCTCGGATGGTTTTGAACGGAAAGTCCACGGGCCGGAATGGGGGGCCGGATAAATCCACTCTTTTAGCCCATTGGACTCCCAGATATTGTTCCAGACGCAGTTGCGCCAGTGCGATATCGCTCTGGAACCGGACAAGGTCGTTCAACGTTCCGTTCAGGCCCAGTTTGAGCCGGGTGATCGCCGATTGGGAGACCGCTTCATCTCCTTCTTCAAATTTCTTTTCGGCCTGGGTGAGAGCTTTTTTAAAATGCCCCTGAACCTCCCGGGATATTTCCAACTGCTCCCGCCGGGCCAAGATGAGATCATAATTGCGTTTGACCTCCAACAGAAGTTCCGGCAGGGAAGTCCCTGGCGCGGAGGTTCCTTTGGAAATTCGGCTTTGGGCCATGGCCAGAGACTCATCAAGGGTGGGTAGCCGGTTCAGAGGCTCCGCCGCCGCAACCCCCAACGCCCCCAGGGTGAAAATCAGGGATATATATGGAAACAATAGTAACCCTCGAATGGAATGGCAAACGGTGGGCATCATGGACTCAGGCTTCGCTTAAACCCCCTGGAAGGCTCAAAATGGATTGGGAATGGGTCGGGAGAGGAAAAAAGAGGGATACTGAACAACCGAAAAGAGACCTTGATGGCAACCAAGCATTCCTTTGAGGCGTTATGCCTAAAATTTAGGCATATTGTCCAGTATCCCAACCTTTGATTAGAGAAATTTATCACGCAAAGGGCTTGATGTCAATACAATTTTAAGTCCAGAATCGCCCCAAAATAACTGCGAAAAATCGAATAACACTAATAAATTCAAATGGATATAAGAGTCATCTCAAGGCGACACTGGGGCGACTTTCCCAAGGGTAAATTTATAACCCTTTGATTTATAAGGATTTAAAAATTAAACTTTTTTTGCCAAAAAGAGCCCTTACCAAAGCGCGGAGATTCACCTAACTGTTTAATTTATAATGGGTTATTGATTTAACTATTGTATCAGACCAAACGGGACCGGGACAAAGGTGAGGATGAATATGACGATGGAGAGATAACCGATGAAACGGTGTCTAGGCTCAAGCGGTTCCAATTCATTCAAAACCGGCGGGTGTTTCAAACCCAAAAGAAACACCAGAGCGGCCCAGACCCACCATCCGGCCCAATGAAATCCCAGTAGCAGTAAGGCCAGAAAACTCAACCGAGCGACATAAGCATGCTTCGAATTAAAAAGTGAATAAATCACATGCCCGCCATCGAGCTGACCCATCGGCAACAGGTTCAACGCCGTGAAAAACATCCCCAGCCAACCTGCAAAGGCCAAGGGATGCAACATGACGGTCTCCTCTATGGAAAAGGGATTGATCCCCAAAGTCACTTTGACCATTCCCAAAAATATCAGTGAATCTCCCAATCGGATGGAAGTCATCGGGTCCACATTCTGCTCGAGCGTTATATGCGAATTCAACAAACCGATCAGCAGAATGGGGACGGCCACGATAAATCCCGCAATCGGTCCGGAAGCCCCGATCTCCATCAACGTCCTGCGGTTGGGTGTCGGCTCCTTGATCATAATGAACGCACCCATCGTTCCAATGTTCAGAAAAAAGGGTATCGGCGGCAGGGGAATAAAATTCGGCAGGGTGGCATTGACGTTATTCACCCGGCAGGCCCAGTAGTGTCCGAATTCGTGAGTGGCCAGGATCAGGATCAGGCCAAACGAAAACCAGGGTCCCCCCACCAGCCAAGTGGTGAATACCGTGGCGGCAAACAATCCGAAAAAAATGGAAAGGGTTTTTGCATTGATGGGAAATCGCTGGCCGGAAAAAGGGGGATATTCCGGGGAGTCGGTGTAGACCGGTTCGGGCCGGTGGTGTGATTCATTTTCCATAAATCAGCATACCAACCCGACAACCCACTTCACTCCGCGAACCGGCGCACCTCTCTGTGGCCCCCGCTTATGCATCCAGTGGTTTGTGTTTGAAGGATTTTCCATTTTTTCCCGAATAATCCGCCACAATCTGGCCGTTGCCCACCAGTTTGTATTTATAAATAACGAGGCCTTCCAAGCCGACCGGTCCTCGTGCATGGGTTTTATTGGTGCTGATCCCTATTTCCGCGCCGAGGCCGAACCGGAACCCGTCCGCAAACCGGGTGGAGGCGTTCACCATGACACTGGCCGAATCCACATCGTTCATAAACCGTTCGGCTTTCTCCCGGTTTTCGGTGACGATGGTATCCGTGTGTCCCGACCCGTGAGTGTTGATATGGTCGATGGCCTCCGCCATATCATCCACCAGTTTGACGGACAACTTGAGATTGTTGTATTCGGCGTCCCAGTCGCCGGCCTCCGCCTTTTTCAAATCGGGAATCAGACTGCAGGTTTTCAGGCAACCCACCAGTTCCACTTCCTTCTCACGCAATTGCGCCATCAGGGACGGCAACACATTCGGAGCGATCCCCTCATGCACGAGCAGGGTTTCCATGGCATTGCAGGCGGCGGCATACTGGAGTTTGGAATCGAGGGCCACCCGGATGGCCTTGTCGGTATCCGCTTCCTTATCGATATACACGTGGCACAAGCCCTCCGAATGCCCGAGGACGGGGATCTTGGTATTCTCCTGGACGTAACGGACAAACTGGTTACTCCCGCGCGGAACCACCAGATTGATGTATTGATCCTGCTTCAACATTTCCGCCACTTCAGCCCGAGTTTCGATCAATTGCACTGCCGCGGCCGGTACGCCCTCCACCTCCGACAGGGCTTGTTGAATGAGACCGGCAATCACCCGGTTGGAGTGTTGCGCCTCGACGCCGCCTTTTAAAATCACCGCGTTGCCCGATTTAAAGCATAGGGAGGAAATCTGGGGAACGGCGTCGGGCCGGGACTCGAAAATGGCACCGATCACCCCGATCGGACAGGAAACGCGGGTCAATTCCAATCCGTCGTCCAGCTCCATTGTCCCCTGCTTCTGTCCCACCGGGTCGGGCAGTCCGGAGACACTGCGAATGCCCTGGGCCATGTCCCGGACCTTCGTTTCGTCCACCGCCAGGCGCGCCACGAGGGAATCGGGAATGTTCTCTTTCTTGGCGAACTCCAGGTCCTTGCGGTTGGCCTCCAGAATTTCGGCACAATGGTTTTCAATCTGCGCCGCCATGGCCTGCAACACCCGGTTCTTGGTCTCGGTATCCAATCGGGCGAGCACCAAGGCCGCGGCTTTGGCGTCTGCGGCTATTTCGGACAAGTTTCTCTCGGTCATGTCAATCACTTGCGGCGGATGGGTAAAGGGGATTCTTAATCCCCTTCAATTTGGTCAAAATGGCCGCCACCCCTTTTTCTCCAATCTCGTTGCCCCACATCCGGAGGAACTGCAAGCCCAACAACACCTTGGAGTTTCCCAAATACAGAGCTCCCTGGGTGGTGATGCCGTTCCATTGCAGATCCAGCTCGATCAGGTTTTTGAATACCGGCGACTGGGTCATGGAGAGCATGCCCTGATCCCCCAGCTTGTTGTTTTTTAGCGACAGGATTTTGAGGCGAGTCAGGGTCTTGGAATCGGCCAGACTCTGGATGCCGTCGGGTCCAATTTTATTTTCTCCGAGGTCCAGGATTTCGAGATGAACCAAATGTTTGGACTGGCTTAAAAACTTGAGACCCTGATCGCTGATTCCGTTGTTCGCCAGTAGCAGCTCCTTGATATGGCTCATCACCTCAGATTGAGCCAACGCTTTGAGACCTTCGTCGCCGATCTGGTTGCCGGTCAAATCCAGCGATTCCAGAGACATGATCGCTTGGGACTCGGCGATGGCTTCAGCGCCTTGGGTTCCAATTTTGTTTCCGAACAAACTGATCGTGGTCAACTTGGGATAGGCCTTGGATTCGAACAGGGCTTTCACGCCGTCGCTTTCAATCTGGTTATTGAATAGATAAAGGACCTTAAGATTCTGGAGATATTTGGATTGCGCCAGCGCCTCCGCACCCTCGTCGCCTATATTATGGGTGTTCAAATCGAGGGTCTCCACCTTTTCCAGCAGCCTCGACCGCGCCAGTTGCTGAATGCCCTGGTCATACAGCATTCCGCTGTAATTCAGTTTCAGGTATTTGCCGTCCTGCTTCAGTTCCCTGAGAACGAGCGCATTGATATCCAGCGCCCAGGCGGTCCCTACCCCCGCCAGAAGCAGAACCGCCGCTCCCAGCCAACCCACATTCTTCGTTTTCAGACGAAATGTTTTCATGGAAAATTATGTACCGTTATTCGCACTTCCAAACCGTCCTGCAACCAGCCGATATTGCCGTTGCCGGCGACCGTGGAGATGATGCCCTTGGGATCGATTTTCCGGATGCGGTGGTTATCCCGATCCGAAAAGTACAGGTTCCCT
>SMVT01000117.1 GCA_004357365.1 Nitrospina sp. | reverse complement strand
TTAAAAGGTGGTGGTTCAAATGGGGCCTGGGTTCCGTCCTGTTTTTTCTGGGGGTCACCCTTCTGCCGGTCTGGCTGTATGCGGTGGTGGATCCCCCGACCACGCCCCTGATGTGGATTCGGTGGATGGAGAGCGACTCCGGGAAAAAGCATTCTCTGTTCATCAAGGATTGGCGGCCGCTGAATACCATTTCCCCGCATCTGGTGCGTGCGGTAATCTCCGCTGAGGATCAGAAGTTTTTCATGCACAACGGTTTCGATTGGGAAGCGGCGGTGAATGCGCTGGAGGTGAATCTGACGACCAAAAGAACAATCGGCGCCAGCACCATTTCCATGCAGACCGCGCGCAACGTATTTTTATGGCAGGAACGTAATTGGCTGCGTAAAGGCCTGGAAGTGTATTTTACCTTTCTGATCGAAGCGTTCTGGAGCAAACAGCGCATTCTGGAAGTGTATTTGAACGTGATCGAATGGGGCGACGGCGTGTTCGGCTGTGACGCCGCCGCGCGCAAATATTTCAATCATTCTTCACGCTGGATCACCCAACGCGACGCCGCGTGGATGGCGGCCATCCTGCCCAATCCCAGGGCCTGGTCCCAGGCCCGGTATCAAAACCGGGTGCAAAAGCGTCAGACCCGGATCCTTCTGAGCATGCGAAAAATGAAACTGCCTGCCATTTGAGGGCGCAGGGCTGAGGGGGGAGAGCCGTTGAATACGGGCCGGATCAAAATCAAAATTTCCAAACGCCACCAGAACAAAATCCGCAAAGGATTTCCCTGGGTCTATTATTACCAGCTGAGCCAGCGCAACATCACCGGCCGGCCGGGCGATCTCGGGGTCATCTACGATTCCGCCAACCGGTTTCTGGCCATCGGGCTGTTCGATCCCTTTTCCGACATCCGCCTGCGCATTTTGCAGACCCGTAATCCCTGCGAGATCGACGAACACTTTTTCCGGGAACGCCTGCAGGCGGACCTCGCCTTACGCGAACCTCTCCAGTCGCAGGAGACCACCGCCTACCGGATGGTCAACGGCGAAAACGACGGCTTTCCCGGAATGGTGGTGGACCGTTACAACGATACCCTGGTGATCAAGGTCTATACCTCCGCCTGGTTTCCTTATCTTCCGATGCTGGTTTCCCTCCTGCGCGAAGAGTCCGGGTCGTGTCAGCGGGTGCTGTTGAAATTGAGCCGCCATGTCGAGCGTGTCAGTGAAGGAAGTTTTAAAGACAACCAGATGTTGTTCGGTGCCGCGCCGGCGGGACCGGTGCGGTTTAAGGAAAACGGTTTGTTGTTCGAGGCTGATTTAATTCACGGTCAGAAGACGGGATTCTTCCTCGATCAGAGAGAGAACCGGCAACAGGTCCGCGAGCGGGCCCAGGGGCGGTCGGTTTTGAATGTATTCAGCTATACCGGAGCGTTTTCGGTTTATGCCCGCGCGGGTGGGGCGGTGTCGGTTCTGGAGATCGACGTCAATACCCAGGCCCAGGCCGCGGCGCTCAAAAACTGGAAGTTGAATTTCGGCACCGGGGAAATTCAAGAGAACCGGTTCCGCCAAGTCCGGGGAGATGCCTTCGAGCAGTTGGCCTCCTTGAACCGGCAGGGGAAGCAGTTCGACTTGGTGATTCTGGACCCGCCGGCGTTTGCCAACCGGAAACAAAACAAGGCGAATGCGCTACAGGCCTACCTGCGCCTGGCCAAGGCCGGGGCGCAATGCACCCGCGACGGCGGCCTGCTGCTGGCGGCGTCCTGCTCATCCCAGGTGCGGGCCGACGAATTTTACCGGGCGGTGGACCTAGGAATCCGCGCCACCGGCCGGTCCTACCAGAAATTGTTGAAAACAGGCCATCCGCTGGACCATCCGGTCACGTTCCGGGAAGGGGCCTACTTAAAAGCCATTTATTGCCAATTCTAGGGGGAAACGGGTATTTGCGTACCAGTTCAGGACTTTTTTGGGAGAGGAAAATCCGGGTTTGCTACGGGAGGGAGGTATTGTGGGCGCTGAAACCAATACCATTAAAACCAATTGTTACAGAACGGGATAAGCAAAAATGCAATCCTAAAAAAGATTCGGTCATTATCGGACCGTTACTTTTTTTTGGCCTTTCTTTTTGCTTTTCGTTTTGGTGCTTTTTTCTTAGCTGCTTTTCGTTTTGGTGCTTTCTTCTTAGCTGCTTTTCGTTTTGGTGCTTTTTTCTTGGTTGCCATCAAGAACTCCTTTCGTTGAAAATATTTGGTAAGTTTCAGCGCCCAAATATTTAAAGTATTTTATTCTATACACCATTAATGTCAAGAGTATATTGATTCAGAAAGGGTTCTGGCGATTCGGCGGGGTCTCCGCCGGATGTCGTAGTCGACCGGTATGTGTTAACAAGAAAATAACGAGACGGCGGGAAACCCTTGCCAGCACTGGCTGATCAAGGGTATGATAAATTTTTTTAAGAAAAAAATTATTGTTATAATCCACTGGATAGACGATTTTGACCGAGTAAAATTTTTTTCATTTTTTTTGGAAATTTTTATGAATTTTTCTCTTCAAACGCATTCGATTGACGGTTTTGGAGATTCCAGCCGCCTGCTCCATGCCTTCAGTCTGCGGAGTTTCGAGCGTGACGGGGGCGTCCCGGAAGATTTGTTGTTGGGGCGGCGGACCGACCCCCGGTCCTCGGAACAGCACCGGCAATGCCTGCTTGAAAGTTTGAATATACCTTCGAAGGAAATCTTTTTTGTGAAACAGGTGCATGGCGACCGGGTGTTTGTTCTGGATGATCCGGAAGTTTCCGCCGATCAGACGGAGCGGGAGGAGGCGGATGCGATGATCACGCACCTTAAGGACAAACCCATTGCGGTACTGACCGCCGATTGCGTTCCGGTGATTCTTTACGACCCCGAAAGGCAGGTCGCCGGGGTGGTTCATGCCGGCCGGAAGGGCTCCCAGATGAACCTCGTCGCTAAGACAATATCAATTTTATCAAAAGTTTACGGGTCGCATCCCGGAAATGTGCGGATGGCCCTGGGGCCCGCGATCGGGGGCTGTTGTTACGAGGTGGATGAACCCTGCATCGAGCCGTTCCGGAAGAATTATCCGGAATGGGAGAGGTTCGTGACCGGCCGTTCTCCGGGCCGGTACATGCTGGACCTCCTGAAAGCCAACGAAGCCGATGCGGTGCGTGCCGGGGTATTAAAGGAACACATTCATCACTCGGGGGAATGCACTTCCTGCAATAATGACCGGTGGTATTCCTACCGCAAGGAGGGAACGACCGGAAGAACCGTCAGCCTGGCCATGCTGCGCACGGCAACCTGAAGGGATCGGGTGGGCGGATGCTCAGGCGCTGGCCTTGGCGAGAATGGCGTTCACCCGTTCTTCGAAATCCTCACCGATGGGCTTCACCATGAAATCGGCCCCGCCCTCGTCAAAAAATTGCTTGGTCAATCCAGAATGGGAGTAGGCGGTGAGCATCGCGCAGGGGACCTCGGGTTTGATTTCTCGCATGCGCTCGAAGGTTTGAATCCCGTTCATATTCTTCATCATGAAATCCATGAGGACGAGATCCACCGAATTGGATTGCAGCATTTCTATTCCCGAGTGGCCGTTTAAGGCCTCGATGACCGAATGCCCCGCCTTGGACAGGCGCCGATTCAGGGTTTTTCGGGTCAACTCGTGATCTTCAACGATCAGTATGGTACTCATTCGTGGCTCCTGATTGTGGTTCTATGGGTATGCAAAATGTAAACACACTTCCTTCTCCGGGCATACTTTGGACGGAAATCCGCCCGCTATGCATTTCCACCAGTTTTTTGGCGATGGCCAATCCCAGTCCCGTCCCGGAAGATGCCCGTGTCGGTGATTCGTCCACCTGACGAAATAAATCAAAAATCACGCCAATGTCCTCCTGGGAGAGACCGACGCCGGTATCCTGCACGCGGAACACCGCCTGCTCCCCCTCCCGGCGCACCGTGATTTTGATGGAACCCTTGTCGGTGAACTTGAAGGCGTTGCTTAATAAATTGAATATAATCTGTTTGATCCGGATGGTGTCGGCGCAGATTTCCAGGTCCTCCAGCTCCATCACAATGGGCAGGCCCTTTTGTTTGGCGATGGCCCGGTAGCCGGAGACCACGTCCTCCACCAGCTGTTTGACGGAGAACCATTTCGGATATAAATCCATTTTGTTGGCCTCGATTTTAGAAAAATCAAGCAGATCGTCGATCAGGGCCAACAGGTGTTTGCCGGAGTTTTCAATATCCAGCGCAATGGAAACGATTTCATTCTGCTCGGGCAGTTCGTTTCCCCGGGTCAACAGGGGCGTATTGCCCAGCATGACGGTCAGCGGGGTCCGCAATTCGTGAGAGATGACGCTTAAAAAATCGGATTTCAGCCGGTTGGATTCCTCGGCTTTTTTCGCCGCCATCATCAGGTTCTGCTCCACCTTTTTTTGCTCGGTGATATCGGTTCCAAATCCGATGGTTTCCACCAGTTTCCCGCTTTCATCGAATCGGTGGATATTGCTCCAGGCCACCACCCGGGTTTCGCCGGAGCGGGTGGGCAATTCCAGCTCCACATTGCGGACGGGGCCTTTGGATTTGAGTTGCTGCAACAGCTCGCTGTGTTGTTCGGAGGGGTCGGGAAACAGCGTATCCCACCAGTGTTTCCCGATCAATTCCTCGGGCGGGTAGCCCGTGGTCTTTTCCACCGCCGGATTGATGAAGCGCGTGATGCCGTCCGGAGACAAGCCCACCACCAGACCCGGCGTGCGCTCGATGATGCGGGCGGTGTAGTCTCTCTCGTTGCGCAACACCTCTTCGAAATGCTTGCGCTCGGTGATGTCGCGCACCATGCCGAGGTACAGCTCCGGGCGCGGCCCCTGGTCGGAGCGGGGCGTCCGCCGCCGCTCGGGCATCTGAATTTCGCTGATCGACAGATCAATGGGAAACAGAGCGCCGTTTTTGCGCTCTCCGGTCATCTCGGTGACTTTCCCGATCAGTTGGCGTTGGCTGGCCAGCAGATGCCCTTTGCGCAAATCGCTTTCCCGACACAGGTTGGGAATCAACAGCCGAATGTTCTTACCAATCACTTTTTTCGACGGTTGGCCGAAAATCGACTCCGCCGCGGGGTTGACCGACTTGAGGGTCCCCAGTTTGTCAAACGTGATGATCCCTTCAAGGGCGTTGACCAGAATGGACCGGATATGTTCCTCGCTGTATTGCAGGGCCTCGAAATTCCGAACCCGGTCGATGCCCAGGGAAATTTCCCCCGCCGCCCTGGACAGTGTGTGTTGCATGGTTTCGGTCAGGGGACGGAACGAAAACAATTCAACCGCGCCGAGCAATTGCTGATGGGTCGCCAGCGGATGGGCGAAATAGGAGACCACTCCGGAGGTTTGCATCCATTCCCGTTCGCCGGACAGCCCCTTATCTTCACAGGGTTGGTGAGTGACATACGCTTTTTGCTTTTTGGCCAGCTTGCCGATGATGCCTTCTCCCAAGGGCACCGGATCCACCGGGTGGGGTTCCTGGCCTTCGGCGGCGGCAGAGGCGTGAACCTCCAGCACTTTGTCGTGCGGATAGAAAATCCAGATGCGGGCCAGCGCGCCATTGAAAAAATGTTTCAGCGATTCGGCGCATTGATTCAGAACCTCGTGCAACGAGGTACTGCCCGCCAACGCCGCTCCGATCTGGGCGCCGAATTCCCCCAGAGACACGCGTTCCGCCAGAGCTTCCTCCGCTTTTTTGCGTTCGGTGATGTTTTCGCCGACGCCCAGAATCCCGATCGCTTTGCCGGCTCCATCAAACCGCGGGGACAGGGTCAAATGAACCCATAGTTTCCGGCCGTCCTTGGTGATTTCCTCCACCTCGCAGGTGATGCCCTTTTTTTCTTCATGGATGTATTGATGAACCTCTTCGATGGTGGTCCGGCTGTCTCCGTCTTCGGGATACAGTTTGTAAATTCTTTCCTTGCCGACCATCTCCTCGGCCGTATAGCCCAGCATGTTCTCGGAGCCTTTGTTCCAGAAGAGAATGTTGCCGTCAAAATCCGTCCCCATAATGGAAACCGCCGAAGGGCTTTCCAATATATTTTGGAGTGCGGCCTTTTTCTGGCATAATTCTTCTTCCTTCAGTTGCCAGTCCACCGCCTGCCGTTGCCACTGGGAAATTTCACGGCGGAGCGCCTCGATCTCTTCAAGGAGTGCGGCCTTATTTTTGCTTTGCAGTTTGGTATCGATCATTATTAGTTAATAATAGTCTCGAATATCTGCCGGATCAGGAGGAGTTTCAAGCAGATACTATAGTATTTTACGGGATACGCAAAATAAAATCTGACCGAAAGCATGATAAATCCTTTAAAATTAGACATTTAATGATTAAGGAACATTTCATGTTACTTTAATAGGGTGTTATTTCCTAGCTTCTCAAAACTTTTGATAATACCCCGATTGGAGGATTTAAATTCAGTATGACCAGTAAAAAAAATATAGATCCAAGCCTGCCTTTGGAACAATTTCCGTTTCCGTTGGAATGGATCAAATCCCACCCAGACAAAGTGGAAGAGGCTTTGGCCCGAATGTCCGTTGCGGAACAGGTGCGGTCCGTCCAGATGTTGCGGGGCCAGGAACAGCTGGACCTGTTGATATTGTCCCGCCAGACGGAGCAAGTGGTGCGTCTGTTGCCGGAAGAGGATATTTATTACATGATCAAGGAAATCGGCGAGGAGGACGCGATTCCGGTGTTGGCCCTTCTGTCGACGAAACAGTTGCAGTATGTCTTTGACATGGAATGGTGGCGGGGCGACAAATTTGTGCCGCAAAACGCCTTGGACTGGTTGCGATGGGTGGCGAAGGCCAACGACCAGCTACTCCTCGACTGGATTCTGACCGAGGACTTCGATCTAAAGGTGATGGTCCTGCAATCCCTCATCAAAGTCTTCAAGCCGGACGAGATGACCGATCAGTATGATGGCGTCGAAGATCTGGAGCATTTCACTTTGGACGGGGTATTCGACATTTTCGTAAAAGTTCCGGATGCCGCTCCGCTGTTGAAGAACCTGTTCAAGCTTCTATACGCCGATCATCAGAAAGTGTTTTTCGCCCTGATGGAGGCGGTGATCTGGTATCCGATCACTCCCACGGTGGAGGTGGCCTACCGCTGGTGGCGGTCCCGTGTCGAAGAAAAGGGGATAGTGGGTTATGAGGAAGCGATAGGGGTTTACAGCCTGCTGGATTCCGATTCCCTGAAACTTGACGCAGCCCCTCAGGAAGCGTTTGAGGAACAGGGCTCGGCCTATGCGATGGCCCCGGTCTATCCGCTGGCGGATACCGATCCAGCCACGTTTTTCGGGCAATGCCTGGCCATGCTGAAAAACCACAAGCGGGTGAACGCCCTCTGCTGGGAGCTGATGTACGTCGCCAACAAGGTGATGGTGGCCGACCGGCAGGATTTCACCCACATCGACATCCGCCACGAAATCATGCGCAAGGTGCTCGGTTATATCAATATCGGGCTGGAGTTGGGCGCAGGGGGAGACATCGCCAAAGGGGAGGCGCTGTTGAACCAGACCTGGATGCAGTCGCTCTTTCAGGTGGGTTACGCGGGTGTCATGCGCCTCAAGTGGGAAGGCGAAAAGCTGGTGAAGGAACACGGGCTCCTGCTGGAGCAGGTCCTCACGCCGGGTTATATGGATCATCTGGCCGCCGCTGTTTCACGCTTTCCCGAAATTGGGGTGACCTTCACCGAGGAACCGGAAGAGGCTGAAACCAATATTCAATGGAGAAACCTGGAGTCCCTGCAGGACATCCAGACTCTTGAAAACTTTTTGAACCTGGCTAATTTTTATGTCCGGTTCGCCCGGCAAAGCCTGGGATTGTCGCTTGAGCAAATCAGCCAATATCTGGAAGAAGCCCGCTTTCCCGAAAACAAGGAAGACCTGGACATCAAGATGCTGACGCTGACGGCGCTGGCCCGTTTCGCCCTGTTCAAGGAGATCGGCTGCCAGCCGCTGTTACCGGAAGGGGCCCGCTCGTTTTTACAGATTATTTTTCATGTCGGGATTTTCAAGGATGAGTCGCGGGTGGTGAATGAAGACATAGTGAAGGCATTCAAGGAGCGGCTCCTCACCACGTCGCTCGCCTGGACCGGTGAGGACCGCGAGCGGCTGGACCAACTGCTTCAGGAATGCGTTCACATGCTTGGGACGCAGTTCGGGCGGCTCGATCCTAAAAAGACCATCGAGTGGCAGTTCACCCGGGGTCTGTTGCTGAAATAAAGGGGATTTTCCATCTCGGGGGGCGGGAACGGATGCGGTCTGCGCGGCGCCGCCGGAAATTATTAATTTCAAATCAAATCAAAAGAGTGATATAGTTATTCTCCGCCGAACAGCGCACCCCTTTTTGAATCTATTGAAACCGTTTTTCGAGGAACCCATGGCCGAAAGTCCTGAAACCAGAGAAGGCAAACCCCCGGGGGCCAAACCCGAATCCCGAGAACCCGGCCTCCTGGAAAGTTACGGGTCCTTTCCCGTCTGGATGTTGAAATTAATCCAACTGATGACGCCGAGTTTTCTGATCAGCAAAACCCCACCTAAAAAGAAAGACTATCGAATCTAAATTCGTCACATGAGGCCGATCAAACGGGCACTCGTCAGCGTGTCCGACAAAACCGATATCGCCGAATTCGCCCGGCAACTTCACCAAAGGGGCATCGAAATCCTGTCGACAGGTGGCACCGCGGAGTTGATCCAGAAAAGCGGCGTGCCGGTGACGCTCATTTCCGATTACACCGGCTTCCCGGAGATGATGGACGGGCGCATCAAAACCCTCCATCCGAAAGTGCACGGCGGC
>SMVT01000116.1 GCA_004357365.1 Nitrospina sp. | reverse complement strand
CCACCGCCAGGGTCACTTCGCTCAAAACCTCGTTCAACTCCGGCAGGTGGGGGTCTTTGCGAGCCGACACCTTGAGGAGATAGGAAGCCTCCGGCGTGTTGACCGGTTCGCTCAATTGTCCTCCTGCGAGGGCAAACGCCGCGTTGAAAAATTCGGGAACGTTTCCTATCTCCGGAACGTTGTGGACCCTCCCGGAAATAAATTCGGTGGTGTGGGTTTCGGCTTTGTATTCCAGGGCGGCTATGGCCAGGTTGTTGCCGGCTCCGGCGGCTTTGCGGATTTTTTTGGCGATTCTTCGGATGCGTTGACGCGCCTTAATTTCTTTAAGGGTGGTTTTGATGCTCTCCTGAACTTCCACCAGGGGTTTTATCCGTTCTTCGTTCACCTGGTCGAGCCGGATGATGTGGAACCCGAACACGGTTTGGACGGGACTGCCCAGTTCGCCGGGGGAGAGCCGGTCGAGGGCCTCTTCAAACTCGGGAACCATCATTCCCTTCGAAAACTGTCCCAGACTGCCCCCGTTGGCGCCCGAGCCCGGGTCGTCGGAATATTTTTTGGCCATCTCCCCGAAATCAGCGCCGTCCCGGATCTGTTTCAGGATTTCCTCGGCCTTGCCCCGGGCGCCTGCGTCGGCATCGTCCAACAGCTTTTCTTTTTCCTCATCCGAAAGGTCCTCGCCGAACGGCAGTTGAGCATCGGATTTGATCAGAATATGACTGGCCTGGTATTGTTTTTTGATGAAAAATTTGGCCTCGTTGGTGTTGTAATAGTCCTTGATGTCTTCTTCGTAGATTTCGATTTTATCCATGACCATTGCAGGCACCAGCTTCACGTACTGGACCTGGATCTGCTCCGGCACTTCGAACTCGTTTTTGTGTGCTTCAAAATATTTCCGGAGGTCTTGGTCCGAAGGCAGGCCGGTGGGTTTGAAAAAATTCCGGGAAAAACCGATGAATTTGAATTTTATTTTTTCGTTTTCCTTTTTGTAGGCTTCCTGGATTTCCGATTCCGATATTTGTGTGGAGGCTTTGATGACCTCCTCGAGTTTTTTCCTTAAAATATCCTTCCGCTGGCTTTCCTCAAACTCCCTTGGGGTGATGCGATTGAAATTGAGATAATTCTGGTACAGGACGTTGCTGAATTGGCTGTCCTTTTGAAATTCGGGCCTCTTGGAAATGCTGCTGACCAGTTCCTGGTTGCTGACCAGGAGGTTCATTTTTTCCGCCTCGGCGAGTATGAGCCGGTTCTGGATCAGGGCCTCCAGCGCGTTTTCCTTGAGATTGAGTTGGGCGGCCATTTCATCCGAGAACTGGTCGTGGAACTGGTCGCGGTAAAAATTGAGGATATTGCCGTAGGCGCGGTTGAATTCATTGACCTGGATTTTCATTCCGTTGACGGTGGCGATGGTTATGTTGGCGCCTCCCACCTGGCCACCCGCTCCCCAGGAATAAAAAATAGTGGCCACAAAGGCGATAATGATCACCCACAAGAAGACTTTGACCAACGCGTGGCTTCGAATGTATTTGAGCATGAATTACACTCCCACCGTCCGCAAAAAGATGTTAAAATTCAAACCGGTTATCTTAGTCTACAAGGATCTGATTCGCAACCTGTTTATTCCGGCCTTATTTCATAAAAATATCCCTGAGCCTCTGCATGGGGGCCCCGGTCCACGTCCCGGCTCGAGCCGGGCCTATTCCCAACCCCATGGGTATAAGGCTGTTTGGCATAAAAAACAAGTGGTTAATTGACACTTTATCAACCTCAACAGGATTATAGTTGTGTTCAATTTCTTTTGGGATTTGTTTTCGAGCGATTTGGCAATCGACCTGGGTACGGCAAACACCCTGGTTTTTGTGAAGGGAAAGGGCATCAACCTGCGCGAGCCCTCGGTGGTGGCCATCAATTCCGAGACCAATGAAGTGCAGGCTGTCGGCGCGGAGGCCAAACAGATGCTGGGCCGGGCTTCCGGCAGTATTGAAACCATCCGTCCGATGAAGGACGGGGTCATTGCGCATTTTGATGTCACGCAAATGATGATCAGGGAATTTATCAAAAAGGTGCACAACAACCGCAAATCGCTGGTGCGGCCGCGGGTGGTGATCGCCGCGCCTTCCGGCATCACGCAGGTGGAAAAACGGGCGGTGCGGGATTCCGCCGAATCGGCGGGCGCGCGGGAGGTATTTCTGATCGAAGAACCGATGGCCGCCGCCCTGGGGGTGAATTTGCCCATCGAGAAGGCCTCCGGCAACATGATCATCGATATCGGCGGGGGCACCACGGAGGTGGCCATCATCTCCATGTACGGCATCGTTTTCAGCAAATCGGTGCGGGTCGCCGGCGACGAAATGGACGAGGCCATCGTCAATTACGTGAAGCGCAAATACAACCTTTTGATCGGCGAGCGGATGGCGGAGGAAATCAAAATCCAAATCGGATCCGCCTATCCCCTGGAACAGCGCATCACCATGGAAATCAAGGGACGCGACTTGGTCGCGGGAATTCCCAAAACCCTGGTCCTCTCCGACGAGGAAGTGCGGGAAGCTCTGCAGGAAACGTTCAACACCATCGTGGAAGCCATTAAAATAGCCCTCGAACGCACACCGCCGGAACTGGCCGCGGATATCGTGGATAAGGGCGTGGTGGTCACCGGCGGCGGGTCCCTCATCAGGGGCCTGGATATTTTACTGCGGGAAGCGACCGGGCTTCCTGTCACCTTGGCGGAAGATCCCCTGTCGGCAGTGGCGCTGGGCGCAGGAAAGCTGCTGTCGGATCCCAAACTTCTTAAAAAAGTAACGTTCTAACGTGTGGCGGAAGAGACTCAGCGGTCGCAAATATATCATCATCCTCGTGTCACTGGTGTTGGCTTCGTTTGCCTTGATGACGTTCGACATCCGGCGGTCGCAGGCCCCCAACTTTTTTGAAACCACCCTGATGTGGCTGGTGTCTCCCGTTCAAAACCTCATCACCCATTCCATGGACGCCATCGGCAACGTGGTGGACAATTACGTTCTCGTGACGGAGGTTTCCGATGAAAACGAGAGACTCCGAAAGGAAATCGACAAACTGATTCGGCAGAATAACGAGCTGACCGAACAGCTCCGGCAAAAAGGGCGGATCAGCGATCTGATGGATTATCAGCGGGAGCACCGGCTGAAAGCCGTCGTGGCCACCGTGATCGGAAGAGATCCCACCCAGTGGGCACGGGTGGTATTTATCGACAAGGGCACCCAGGACGGGATTCGGGAAAACCTGGCGGTGGTCACCCATGCCGGCGTGGTGGGCCATGTGATTCAGGCCGGCGTGAACACCTCCAAGGTGATGCTCATTGCGGATGGACGGAGCGCCGTGGACACTCTGTTCGGAGACGACCGCATCGCGGGCATTGTCGTCGGAACGGGAATGGAATTCTGCGAAATGAAATACGTGCCCATCACCGCAGACGTCAACGTCGGTGACCAGATTCTTTCGTCCGGTCTGGGAGGTATTTACCCCAAGGGCCTGGTGGTGGGAACCGTCATCAGTATCACCAAAGCGACCCAGGGGCTGTTCCAGGAAATCACTATCGCTCCCAGCGCTGACTTCGGCCGACTGGAGGAAGTGCTGGTATTGTTGTCCTGAAATAATGCGCAATCATGATAATTCTCATTTTCATCATCGTCTTCATTCTGCTGTTTGCTCTGCAGACCAGCC
Source organism: Nitrospina sp. (assembly GCA_004357365.1). GTDB lineage: Bacteria > Nitrospinota > Nitrospinia > Nitrospinales > Nitrospinaceae > SZUA-226. The sequence continues at coordinate 10,704 of SMVT01000116.1, read as the reverse complement.
TGTTGAGTCATTTCTCCGTGGGAGGGGTCACTCTGGACCTGGCGTTGATTCTGTCCGTGTATTGCGGCGTATTGCTCCGGGGGGACCGCGGCATCTGGGTGGGGTTTTCCATCGGCCTGGTTCAGGATTGTCTGTCCGGCAGCCTGCTGGGGGTCAATACGCTTTCCAAAAGCATCATCGGGTTTACCTTTTCCCGGCTGAAGGACAAGCTGATGGTGGAAGGATTCATTCCCATTTCCGTGATTTTGCTCGCCGCCTCTTTTTTCGACGGCCTGGTGTATTATCTGGCTCTGACCACACTTCTCAAAGCCCAGATTCCTTTCAGTTTCCTGTTCAACACGCTACCCGTGTACGCCATGGTCAACGCGCTGGTCGGGCCCATTTTGTTTTTCTTTCTCAACTGGAGCGCCAAACGCATTCTGCGTAAATTTCCACTGCTGGAGGGCACTTCGTAGTGGGCACTCATCTATACTCACCCGACTTTTCAGAAGGCGTGCGGAAAAAAATAATCCTGTTCGCCATCCTGGTGATCTTCTGTTTTCTCGTCCTGTGGTTGCGCGTCTGGTATCTGCAGGTGTTGAAGGGAACCGACTTCATGGGATTGTCGGAAAACAACCGGGTGCGGCTGGTGTCCCTGCCTGCCTACCGCGGCGAAATCACCGACCGGAACGGGGTGAAGCTGGTTTCCATCCGTCCATCCTTCAACCTGTACATCACCCCGGAAGATGTGCAGGACCTGGGTGAGACCCTGAACACCCTGAAAGAAAAAATCGATTTTGATATCTCCAAGGTCAAGGACGATATCCGGCAATCCCAACCGTTCTCGGACGTGCTGGTTAAGGCTGACATCCAGCGGGATCAGGTGGCTTTTGTCGAAGAAAACAACCGGTTGCTTTCCGGCATTCGTCTCAAGGTGGAACCCCTGCGGAATTATATTTACAAGGACCTGGCCGCCCACATTGTGGGTTATCTGGGAGAGATCAACAAAGACCAGCTGAAGATTAAATCCGGATATCAAATGGGTGACCTGATTGGAAAGGAAGGCATCGAACTTTTGTTCCAAGAGGATATGAAGGGCTACAAGGGGTACAAGGAAGTTGAAGTGGACGTGGCGGGGAGGGAATTGGCGATCCTGAGAAAGAATCCGCCGCAAAGCGGCAGTCATCTGGTATTGACTCTGGACCTCAGGATTCAAAAAGTGGTCGAGCAATTGATGACCGGAACGAAAGAGAAACCCATCAACGGCTCCGTCGTGGTGATGAAGGTGCAAACCGGGGAAATCCTCGCGATGACCAGCAAGCCTTCGTTCGATCCCAATTTATTCGCCTCCGGGATTTCGGTCGAGCAATGGCGCAAACTGATTTTAAACGATCAGCACCCGTTACAGAATAAAGCCATCGACGGCCAGTATCCCCCCGGGTCGGTTTATAAAATCGTCGTCGCCTACGCGGCTTTGGAGGCACGGGTGGTGACCCCGGAAACCACGGTGTTCTGTCCCGGATACTACCGCCTGGGAAGGGGAAGTTACCGGTGCTGGAATCGGGGCGGGCATGGCACAATGAATTTGCACGATGCCCTGGTGCAGTCCTGCGACGTTTATTTTTATACCGTCGGCCGCCGGATGGGGATCGACACTCTGGGCCGTTATGCCAAGTTGCTGGGCCTGGGAAATTTGACGCAGATCAATCTGCTCGGCGAAAAACCCGGCCTGGTTCCCACCAAGGACTGGAAATTGAAAGCCCGCGGCCAGGCCTGGTTGCCGGGGGAGACCATTTCCGCCTCCATCGGCCAGGGGTTCAATCTGGTCACTCCTATTCAGCAGGCCCGCCTGGTGGCCACGATGGCCAACGGGGGCATGTTGTTGAAACCGTATCTGGTGCGGCAGATCCGGGATAAGGACGGCCGGGTGATCAAGGAGACGTTTCCCACCATCATGCAAAAACTGGACAGCCGTCCCGAAACCCTTCCCCTCATCAGGCAGGCGCTGTTGGGAGTGGTCCACGAAAAACGGGGCACTGGGTGGCGGGCCCGTCTGAAAACCATCAAGATCGCCGGGAAAACCGGAACCGTCCAGGTGGTGGGCTTGAGGAAATTCCCAAAGGGCGCGGAGATTCCCTACAAATTCCGCGATCATGCCTGGTTCGTCGCGTTTGCACCTTACGAGAACCCGGAAATCGCGGTAGCGGTGATTGTCGAGCATGGCGGCCACGGGGGCGCCGTGGCGGCGCCCATCGCCCGCAAGATCATTGAAACGTACCATCAATACTATCCTTTGCCCATTCCCATTGAAGAAATTCCGGACCAGGGCCTGACTCTGAGAGCCGATTTGATCCCGTAGCGCTGAAAAAATTAAAGATAGAGACCGGTTTATGCCGATTGGGTAAACATGGATTATTGTCGAAAATCACAAGGCAGGTTGCGATGAGGGTGGTTACCAAAACCGGACTGCATTTGACCCTGGGCAAAAAAGTCAGGGCCACCCTGCGCGGGGAGAAATACCAGGTCGCCCTGCGGGGATGGGTGGAGAATGAATACCTCATTGTCGACTACCCGCAATTTCAGGGCGATTTTGTCAAGATCGCCCCGCTGACCGGGTGTAGCCTGAGTTTCACCTCCGACGGCACCTATTTCGATTTTAAAACCCTGGTGCTGTATTCGACCGCCCAACCGATCCGGCTGATGGTGCTGGAATATCCCAAAAGTTTCACCACCTACCAACTGCGAAAGAACAACCGCCACAAGGCCAACTTTCCCTTCAAGTTTTCCCTGGAGGGCGGATCCGCGGAACCGATGTTTAACGGAACCATCCGGGACCTGAGCCTTTCCGGGGCGCTGATCACGCATTCGCAAAAGCTGACCAAAGGAGATTTCATCCATCTCACCGTCAATCTTACCTTTGGGGAATTATCCAACCTGAAGGCCCAGGTGCGCAACGTTCGCAGGAATCCCGGCAGTAAACGGGAACTGTTCGTAACCGGTTTGGAATTTGCCAAACCCAACCGCGATCAGGACCGGATTCTGCGCGAATTCATGGGAACCCGCATGGGAGAGCGGCGGCGATCCGACCGACCCCGGGCCCCTAAATAATCCCCAGATCCTTTTTCTGCAACCGCTTGATCCGGTCCCGCAGTTGAGCGGCGCGCTCGAACTCCAGATCTTTGGCGGCGGCCTGCATCTGTTTTTCCAGTCGGGCCGTCAGGTCGATCACGTTGCCCTCGGTCAGGTATTCTTCCTCCTCCTCCTCGACCACGGAGACCACCTGAAATTTCTCCGAATCCACCCACGAATCCTGAATGGATTTTTGGATGGAGACCGGGGTGATGCCGTGAGCCTCATTGTAATCCATCTGAATTTTCCGCCGCCGATCGGTTTCGTCGAGCGCGTTCTGCATGCTGGGAGTGACCACGTCGGCATACATGATGACCTGCCCGTCGACGTTGCGGGCCGCCCGCCCGGAGGTCTGAATCAATGAAGTGCTGGAGCGCAGGAATCCCTCCTTGTCCGCGTCGAGAATGCCGATCAGGGAAACCTCGGGGATATCCAATCCTTCCCGTAACAGGTTGATCCCGATCAGCGCGTCGAATTCGCCCAGTCGGAGCTCCCGGATGATCTGTATGCGTTCGAGAGTCACGATATCGGAATGCAGGTATTTCACCTTCAAACCCATTTCGGTGAAATGTTCGGTCAGGTCTTCAGCAAACCGTTTGGTCAGGGTGGTGACCAGCGTTCGCTGGTTGCGTTCGGCGCGTTTTTTGATTTCGTGGTAGAGATCGTCGACCTGTCCCGCCACCGGTCGCACTTCCACGGGCGGGTCCACCAGTCCCGTCGGCCGGACGATCATTTCAACTACCCGTCCGCCGGATTGCTTGATCTCGTATTCCCCCGGTGTGGCGGACACGTAAAACCGGTTGTTGGTGCGGCTTTCAAACTCGGAAAACATCAGCGGCCGGTTGTCGAACGCCGAGGGCAGGCGGAAGCCGTAACGGATCAGGGTTTCCTTGCGCGCCCGGTCGCCCTTGTACATACCGTGCAGTTGCGGGAACGTGACATGGCTTTCGTCGATCACGAACAGGGAATCGTCGGGAAAATAATCCAGCAACGTCGGGGGCGGGCTCCCCGGTTCCCGTCCCATCAGATGGCGTGAATAGTTTTCGACTCCTTGGCAGTAGCCGATCTCGCGGATCATCTCCAGATCGAACATCGTGCGTTGTTCGATGCGCTGGGCCTCGATCAGCTGGTTCTGGCTTCTGAAATACTGAATGCGTTCCTTCAGTTCCTCCTGAATGCCCTCCAGCGCCGCCTCCCGTTTGTCCTTGGGGGTGGTGTAATGGCTGGCGGGATAGATGGCGATGCGTTCCAGCGTACGCAGGGTTTTTAAGGTGATCGGATCGAAGCAGGTGAGCGATTCGATCTCGTCGCCGAAAAATTCGATGCGGATGGCCTCGTTGCGTTCGTAAACGGGAAGCACCTCCACTATGTCGCCCCGCACCCGGAAGGTGCCGCGTTGAAAGTCGATGTCGTTGCGCTTGTACTGGATGTCCACCAGCTTCCGCAACACTTTATCCCGTTCGAGCGTCATTCCCGGTTCCAGAAACAACAGCATGCCGTGGTAAGCTTCCGGCGAGCCCAGGCCGTAGATGCAGGAGACGCTGGCGACGATCAGCACGTCGCGCCGCTCGAACAGGGCGTGGGTAGCGGCGTGGCGCATCTTGTCGATTTCATCGTTGATGGACGCGTCTTTTTCGATATACGTGTCGGTGACGGGCATGTATGCTTCCGGCTGGTAGTAATCGTAGTAGCTGACGAAGTAGCCGACGGCGTTGTCCGGGAAAAAGGTTTTGAACTCGTTGTACAACTGCGCCGCCAGGGTTTTGTTGTGGGCCAGCACCAGCGTCGGGCGCTGGAGTTGCTCGACGACGTTGGCTATCGCATAGGTCTTGCCCGAGCCGGTCACTCCCAGCAGGGTCTGGTGCACCCCGTGGGGCGGCTCGAATCCCCGGACCAGGGCTTCGATCGCCTGGGGTTGGGCGCCGGCCGGTTTGAAATCGGATACCAGTTTGAACGGTTGCATTGCCGGGTAATGATCCTTGTGAACAAAATTGCGGTTATGTTACATTATAAGATTGTAAACGGTCCGAAACCACAGCCGTTCCCCGCCTAATCGCCCGGCCCTGTGCCGGGGCTGAAACGACGGCCCTTCCGGGGGTGGTGGGATTCGCCGATGTTCCCTGGCCTAGTGTACGATACTCTCAGTCGGGTAGAGAAAGGAATTTGTGGAAGCCGCCTCCAATCAGGATATCGTCAAAACCATTCAGGTCAACGGTGCCCGCATCACCCTGGTGGGAACCGCCCATGTGTCCCAGAAAAGCGTCGATCTGGTCGAAGAAAAGATCCGGACCGGTGACTTCGACCGCATTGCCATCGAACTGTGTCCTCCCCGTTTTCAGAGCCTGGTTCAAAAATCCATGTGGAAGAACCTCGACATCTACCAGGTCCTGCGCCAGGGGAAGGGGTCTCTGCTGCTGATCAATCTGGCCCTCTCCGCTTACCAGAAACGGCTCGCCGATAAAATCGGCGTGGAACCGGGCCAGGAAATGATCAAGGCCATCGAGCTGTCGGCGGAATACAACCTGCCGCTGGAGGTCATCGACCGCGACATCACCACGACCCTGCAACGGATGTACCAGGGCGTTTCGTTCTGGCAGAAACTCAAATTATTCGCCAGCCTGATCACCAGTATTTTTGTCGGCGAGGAAATCAGCGAACAGCAGATTGAAGACCTCAAGGAAGGCGACATGCTCCATTCTCTGGTCGAGGAGTTCGGGGAAGTGTTGCCTTCGGTCAAGAAAGTGCTGATCGACGAACGGGACCTGTTCATGGTCGGAAAACTGATCGAGATGACGAAATCCCCGGATCAACCCAAAAATATACTGGCGGTGGTGGGGGCGGGCCATCTCATCGGCATGGTACCCGCTTTTGATCAGCCCCCGGTGCCGGAGGTTCTCGAAGAGCTGGATCAAAAACCCCCACCCAGTAAAAAGGGGTATTATATTGGGTGGGGGATCGGTCTGTTCATTCTCAGCATGTTCGGGGTCGGCTACATGCGGTCGCCCGAGTTGGGCGGGCAATTGGTCCTCCAGTGGATCGTGATCAACGGCGGGTTGAGCGCCCTGGGCGCGGCTCTGGCGTTGGCCCACCCGGTTTCCATCCTGACGGCGTTTCTGGCGGCGCCTTTGACTTCTCTCAATCCCATGATAAGCGCCGGGATGGTGGTCGGCATCGTGGAATCCTTTATCCGGAAACCCAAAGTGGCCGATTTTGAATCCATCCGCGAAGATATCGCCCACTTCAGCATGTGGTGGAAAAATAGAGTGGTCCGGGTATTTCTGATTTTTTTCTTCGCCAACCTCGGATCGGCGGCCGGAACCTTCATCGCGGGTTCGTCGATCGTCTATAAGATTTTCGGATAATTTCCATGACGCAGAATTCTCCGCGGTTGGTGGTCACCCCGCCGCCCATATGCAACTCACCCACTCTCCGGAAAGAACTGTCCGACCGCTTTCCGCAGGCTTGGTTCAATACCACCGGACGCTATTTGAGCGAGGAGGAGTTGATCCACTACGCCGGCGAGGCCGACGCCCTGTTGATCGGGCGCGACGGCGTGACTGACAAGATTCTCTCCGCCCTGCCGCGGTTGAAGATCATCGCCAAATACGGGGTCGGCCTCGACAATATCGACCAGCAAGCGCTGGAGCGGCATCAGGTGGAGTTGCGGTGGACCGAGGGCATCAATCGGCGCTCGGTAGCGGAATTGACTCTCAGCTTCATATTGGGGTTGTGCCACAACGTGTTTCGTGCCGGGGCGGACCTCAAGCAGGGGCAATGGGCCAAAGAGGGCGGCCGGATGCTGAAAGGCAAAACCGTCGGCATCATCGGCTGCGGCCATATCGGCATGGAAGTGGTCCGTCTCCTGCAACCGTTCGAGTGTACGGTCTGGGTTCGCGATATATTGGATCGGTCCGAATTCTGCGCAGAGACCGGGGCGGTGGAAAAAAGATTCGAAGAGGTGTTGCGGGGAGCGGACATCCTCTCCCTGCACGTCCCATTGACCGATCAAACGCGTAACATGATGGACAAAAACGCGATTCACCAGATGCGGCTGACGGCGTTTTTGATCAACACCAGCCGCGGTGAGGTGGTGGATCAGGACGCGTTGAAAGAGGCGTTGCTGAAAGGAACCCTCTCGGGCGCGGCGCTCGACGTGTTTGCCCAGGAACCGCCGGAGGATCAGGAACTCCTGGCCTGTCCCAATCTGATGGTCACCCCGCACATCGGTGGCAACGCCCAGGAAGCGGTGGAAGCCATGGCCCGCGCCGCCTTCCAACACCTCGAAGATTATTTCAGCGAATAACGAACCGATGAGCGACGAAGTCCGCAACGGCTACGAACAGGCCGATTGGCAGAAACATTACGATGAACAAGACCTCTCCTGGGACCTGGACCATGTGGCGCCCCCCTTCGTCCGCCTGTTCGAGGACCATATTATAAACCCGGGGAATTTGATTGTTCCCGGGTGCGGGCAGGGCCATGAGGTAATCTTTTTCGCCGAGCGGGGATTTCAGGTGACGGGCGTTGATTATACTTCCGGGGCGGTGGGCCTGTTGCGGCGTTCTCTCAAAAATAAAAACCTGAACGCCAGGGTTCTGCACCAGAATTTTTTCGATCTGGATGACAACCATAACCGGGCCTACGACAGCCTGCTCGAGCAGACCTTTTTTTGCGCGATTCGTCCCGACGAACGGGCGGCCTACGTCGACATCGTTTCCCGGATACTGAAGCCCGGCGGAATGCTGGCCGGATTGTTTTACGAAACGGGGGAAAAGGGAGGTCCACCGTTCAATACCACCGAGGATCATATCCGGGACCATTTTGGGGAGGTGTTCGATATCGAACGCCTGGAGAAGTGTACTTTTTCGGATGAAAAACGCCGCGACAAGGAATGGCTGGCAGTGATGCGCAAAAAATAATTTCATAAAATGCACCCCCTTCGGAGAAGGGGGAGAATATCAGCCACCCCCAGCCCCTCCTTTAAAAGGAGGGGATGTTATTCCTTTCGGTCGTTAACTGGTTGGATGCATTCCTCGCTGTCGTTTTTCGGCGAGTTGACGGTTTTGGAAATTTCGTAGTGATCGAGCAGGCCTTCCCCCAGGGGTCTCAAGGTGTTCTTCAACGGGTCGGATGAGGTTTCCGGATCCATCCAGCCGTCATACTGTTCGGGCAGGAGAATCACCGGCATGCGATGATGAATGGACTCCAGTTCCCGGTTGGCGGTGGTGGTGATGATGGTGAAGGTTCGGAGCGTTTCCTGGCCGCTGTCCCATTCCGACCACAGCCCGGCGAACGCAAACAACCCGCCGGTGCGCAGGCGGATGTATTGGGGGGATTTCCCCTCGCCGCGGACCTGCCATTCGTAAAACCCGTCGGCGGGGACCAGACAGCGCCGTTTCCGGAACGAGGACCGGAAGCTGGGTTTTTCGTGGACGGTTTCGGCGCGGGCGTTGATCAGGCGGTTTCCCATGTCCGGGTCCTTGGCCCAGGAGGGGATCAGACCCCAGCGCAGGGCGTGGATTTCGCGCCCCTGTTCCCCGGCGAGGATCACCGGCACCCGCTGGCTGGGCGCGATGTTGTAGCGTTTGTCATGCTCCAGCGACACGGCGATGGCCTGGAAATGCTCCTTCAGCGTTTTGATCGGTTTCGTCAGGCTGTAACGTCCGCACATGATGGCCCCGGCGCGTCCCCGGTTCGCGGGTGAAAGAAAATTTGGGAGGTTGCGGTTTCAATCATATAATGATTTGTAGAATATAGAAAGAGTCCTCATTTCCTTCGGAAAAAGCGATGCATGTGAAATCCACCGGGCCACTGGTGAAAAATGGCAAGAAAATCTATTCCGGAATCTTCCGTGACGGCAGTGCCGGCCGGTACGCCAAAAAACGGTTCCGGGAACGCCGGCGCCGGCTGATGAAAAAGGAAAACCGGCTGATGGTGCTGACCGGCGTGCCCTACGGGCCGGGTCAGGAAACCACCTGGACGTATGCCCATTCCCCCACGTATCAGGAACCGACCCTGATGTACCTGACCGGAATCAACCAGTCGGAAGTGATTTTACTGTTGGATCCCGGCTCGAAAGAATCCCACGAAATCCTGTTTGTCAAAAGGAAGAATCCGGGAAAGGAATTCTGGGACGGCGTCCGCTTCGGGGTGGGTGATCCTGAAAACGTCCGCGAAGTGAAACGGGTGACCGGTATCAAGGACGTGCAAGACATCGACGATTTCGATGAAATTCTCAAAAAGCGTTTTTTGAAGCGGAGAAAGAAACAGGTGGGCACCTTCTGGCTGGAAAGCAAGCGGGCCGGCCACCGCAGAGCCATTCAGACCGACCATAACTGGAAATTCAAAAAAAGAATAGAAAGGCTTCTCCGAAAATGGAAGGCGCCCAAAGGGTGTCTCAGTAATATCATGCAGTCTCATTTTAATTTGCGACTGCCGCTGGACGCTTACGATATCGCCAATACCCTGAAGGCCCAGAAGATTACCGGCGAGGCGTTCAAGGAGACCCTGCGGAATTTCAGGAAGTTCGATAACGAGTGCATGGTCCAGGGTTTTATCGAAGGGCAGATGCTGATGCAATCGCCCTATGGGCTCAGCTTTCCGGGGATCATCGCCGCGGGCCACAACGCCACGGTGCTTCATTATATGAAAAACGACGACCCCATCGTCAAAGGGGAACTGGTGCTTTTGGATTTCGGGGTGCGCTGGATGACCATGCACGCGGACATCTCCCGCACTGTTCCGGCTTCCGGAAAGTTCAACACAATGCAGAAAATTTTATACGAAATCGTTCTGGCAGCCCAATTGGCGGTTGAGAAAAAAGCCCGGGCCGGGGAGACCATTGCCGAATTGAACAATGTGTGCTGGGAAACGATTCGAAAAGGTCTGGACGAAAAATTTCACAGCCAGGGAGGCCTCTCCAAAATGGAATACCAGGGCCGCCCGCACGGCGTGAGCCACCTCATCGGCGAACAGGAACACGACGGCGACCCATTCCGGGATTATGGCATCGAACCGATGAAACCGGGTTGGTTGATCAGCAACGAACCCGGCCTCTACGGACGGTTTTGCTGGAAACACAAGGGCAAGGTGTATGACGAGGAAATCGGGATCCGGATCGAAGACAACCTGCTGATCACTCCAAACGGTTGCGTGAATCTGTCGAAAGGGATACCGAGGCGGGTAGCGGAGATCGAACGGTTGATGGCGCGTCCGCGCCGGAAGTGATCAGAGTTCCTTGAGGGCCTGCATCACTTCATCGACATGGCCTTTGACTTTGACCTTGGAAAAAATTTTTCGGACAACGCCCGATTTGTCGATGATGAACGTGCTCCGCACAATGCCCATGAACTTCCTGCCATATAGCTTTTTTTCCTGCCAGACGCTGTACTTGTTCACCACTTTTTGATCGATATCGCTGATCAGGGTAAACGGCAAATCGTATTTGTCGATGAATTTCTGATGTCTTTCCGGGGGGTCGGTGCTGACGCCGAGAATTTCCGTGCCTTTGAACTTTTTGAACTGATCGCGAAAATCGCAGGCTTCGGTGGTGCACCCGGGGGTCATGTCTTTGGGATAAAAATAAAGGACGACGTT
>SMVT01000115.1 GCA_004357365.1 Nitrospina sp. | reverse complement strand
GACAGCACACCCCCGGTTACGAAAATATATTTTACTTTTTTGCCGTTATGTTTTTTGGCCACACCTGAACCTCAACCGCGCCGGTTAAACGGATTAATCCTGATTCTGTTTTTCTAGGAACCTTTCGACCCGCTCCAAGTCTTCACTATGATCCACACCCATGGATGGCTGTTCCGTAATCCCTATCTGGATGGGAATGCCATGCTCAAGAATTCGCAGTTGTTCCAGCTTTTCCAACTGCTCGAGCGGGGTGGGCGCCATCCGCGACAATTCCAGCACAAACGACCGGGTATAAGCATACAGACCAATATGCTTGTAAACCTGCCTCATCACCTTGTCATTGGATTTGGATAGATCCTCCGGCGATCCACTTTTCCACTCATCCCGGTGAAAAGGAATGGGGGACCGGGAAAAGTAAAGCGCTCTTCCCTTTTGATCGGCAACCACCTTGACCACATGGGGGTCGGCGATTTCATCCGGATCGTTAATGGCCATCATCAAGGTGGCCACGCTCAGGGAAGGATCCTTTTCCAGGGTATCGACCACCTGATCGATATTCTGAGGAGGAATGAGTGGTTCATCCCCCTGAACATTCACTACAATATCACACTTCAGCCCGGATGCCACCTCCGCAATGCGGTCCGACCCAGTGGCATGATCGGGTGAAGTCATGACCGCTTTTCCGCCGAACCCGTGCACCGCTTCCACGATCCGGATATCATCCGTCGCCACGATGACTTCCGATATGCGGGAAGCCTTTTGAGCCTGTTCCACCACCCATTGGATCATGGGTTTGTTTTGAATTTGCGCCAGGGGTTTGCCCGGAAACCGGGTGGATGCCCAACGGGCGGGAATAATCGCAACCGCCCGGGGTTCAATAGGCATGCCGGTTGATCAACCCGTTCCACAGGGTTTTAATTAAAATCTTGAGGTCAAAAAACAAGGACCAGTGTCGAATGTAATACAGGTCATGCTCGATCCTTTTTTCCACGCTGGTATTGCCCCGCCACCCGTTGACCTGGGCCCAACCGGTTATTCCGGCTTTCATTTTCAAGCGCAACATGTAGTGGGGAACCGACTTTTTAAAATCCTCGACAAACACCGGCCGTTCCGGACGTGGACCGACCATGCTCATGTCCCCGGCAAACACGTTGTAAAACTGCGGCAACTCATCCAGGCTGGTTTTCCGAAGCACAACACCCAGCCGGGTTCGCCGGTCATCCTTCTCTTTCGTCCATACCGGACCGGTTTGGGATTCCGCTTCCGTGACCATGGACCTGAATTTATACATTTTGAAAACTTTGCGATCCAATCCGACACGCTCCTGCACAAAAAAGACGGGCCCGCGCGATTCCAGCTTGATCAACAGAGCAATCAAAATCATCAGGGGACTGGTGAAAGCGATGGCCAAAAATGAGATCGCGATGTCGGTGAGGCGCTTGAACACCCAGTTCCAACCGTAAAGCGGTGATTCGGATAAATTGACGATGGGCAGACCGTCGAAATTGTCCACCCCTCCGCTCAGGCTCATATACTTCAACAGGTCGGGAACCACCTTGATATCGACCGATTCCTCACCGAGGTTGAACAGCACCCGCTCTAAATGATCCTGGGATTTCATGGGAAGAGTGATAAACAATTTATCCACCCCCTGTTCCCGGATGTGGCGGGAAACGTCGTCCAGCAACCCCAATACCGGATAGCCCCCGACCTTCTTGCCCAATTTTTTCTTGTGGGTGGTCAGAAATCCGACGACCTTGAAACCCATTTCCGGATGCAGGTCGATGCGCTGGGCCACTTCCCGCCCCAGGGCCCCGGCCCCGGCAATCAACACGTAACGCAGGTTTTTGCCCCGCCTGCGTAACATCATCAACACATTTCGAATGACCATGTGGGAGGCCACCAGAAGAAACGTGACCATCAGCCAGAATATGCCCACCACCAGCCGCGAATAGGTTTCGTCCCGGTAAAAGAACAGCAGAGCGGAGAGAATCAGGACCGAAATGGTGTTGGCCTTGATGATATTGTAGTAATCCACCCACAGCGATTTTCCCCGTAGAGGTTGATACAGGCCCACCACTTTGAAATTAATAAGAAACAGAATCCAGACCGGGATCAATAAATTCTGGTAATGCTGGAAAGAAGGGATCCCCTCGGTTAACGGGATCCAGCCGGAATGAAACCGGACGTAATAGGCTCCGATCCAGGAGAAAAGAATAACCAGGCTATCGGAAATAATCAGAGCAGATAGAAACAGCTGGCTATATTTTTTCAGCATGAGATTTCTTCAAATACTCCTGAATAAACATCCGGATCCGGTATTTGAATAGATCTAGATCGAATTTCAGGGCATGTTCTCGGATGGTATGTGCATCGAATCGGGATTCAACGGTTGTAAACGTTTCAATCGCCCGGCAAAGGTCGTCTTTTTCCGCTTGGTAAAAAAACAATCCTGTGGGTTTTCGGGTCTGGTCTTCCGGGATACCGGTCCGGGGTTTCCATGAACCGGTTTCAGGGATCACCGTTTCCAGCGCCCCACCTTTGCCGAGAGCTATAACCGGACACCCCATGGCTTGGGCTTCCAACGGGACAATTCCGAAATCCTCCTCCCCGGGAAACACCAATGCCCGGCACCGGGCATAATGAGACCGGACCTGTTCATCGTCCACAAACCCCAAAAACTGAATATGGGAAGCCGCTTTTTTTTGAAGATGGGATTGTTCCGGGCCCCAGCCTATTATTTTTAAAGGATATCCTAATTCATTGAAGGCTTCAACTGCTAAATCAACGCGTTTATAAGGGGATAAAGCCCCTACGACGAGAAAAAAATCTTCCCGGGATTCGCCGGTCGGCGAATAAAAACGGGTGTCCACCGGCGGGGTGATCACCGTCGATTCTCTTTGATAATAATCCTTTATCTTTCTTTGAATATGCCGGGAAATGGCGATGAACTGATGAACTCCGTGACTGGATCGGATATCCCAAGTTTTCAATAGCGGACGTAGAAGACGCATGGGGACGGTTTGAGCCCACCGACCCTCACCCGAAAAATAGGTATCGAACTGGTCCCAGATATACCGCATGGGGGTGAAACAGTAACAAATATGCCGGGCGCCGGCGGGAGGGCGGATTCCCTTGGCCACGCAATGGCTGCTGCTCAATACCAGATCGTAACCGGTGAGATTAAACGAACCCACGGCCCACGGCATCAACGGAAGATAATAGCGGTAAAACTTTTCGATTCCGGGCAGGCCCTGTAAAAAAGAAGTGTGAATCCGCATGGACTCAATCTGCGGGGAAACACTGCCGGGAATATGAAACAGGGTAAACAGATCGGCTTCTGGAAATAATTCACAAAAAGCCTCCAGACACCGCTCACCGCCTCGCATACCGGTCAGCCAATCATGAACCAGCGCTACTTTCATGGAAAGTACAAAACGCGTCAGGCCTTCCGCCTGAGGTTGGAAAGTAAAGGAATCGGAAAACGGAGTTACTTGATTTCCATCAAATGCTTTTCAATCTTCTGGCGAACCTCGGAGGGAGGGTTGCTTTTCAAAGCCACTTCGAGGGCATCCAGGGCTCTTCCCGTGTCGCCTTTTTTCTGATAACTGACCCCCAGCATGTAACGCGAATCGTGGACTTTGTTGCCTTTAGGATACTGTTTCACCACGGATTGAAACTGTTTGATGGCCTCATCATACATATCCAGTTTCAAATAATTATTGCCCATCCAGAAAAGAATATTGTCCTTCAGGTGTAGCGGAGGATTCTTCAGGCTCATTTCCTGAAACAGCAAAATCGATTCATCATACCGGCCGGCCTTATACGCGGCCAAAGCCTGGTCATACTCCACGGTTGTTTTCGTGGGTTTTTTAAACCGTTTCAGCGGCCTGATTTTCCGAATCATCTTGGCCTGCCTGGAAGGCGCGTTCGCTTTTTTGAAAGACGCGATTTCGTTTTTCAGCTGTAGGATTTCCTTTTTCAGGGACACGATGTCTTCCTGAACCTTGGGAGATTCGGACCCGGACCGCAGCGAAGACTCCAAGCGTTGCTGAGTAGCGGCCAGACGCGGCTCCAGGTTACTGACAATCTTCTGGAGTTCCTGAACCCGGAACATCAGATCCGCCTGCTGGCTGTGCAGGGCGGCCACATCCATTTTGAACTCTTCACGGTCGGTTTTTTGATCGACACTAACGAAGCCGCCTCCGTCACTGATCACACCGCTTTCCTGCTGAATGGCTTCTGCACGTTCCGGCGCGGGTTTCGGCTGGGCTACAGGCGCAGGTTTGTTTTCGGGAACATCAAGGAAAAAATTTTCCTCGTCCGTTAAAACCGGGGCGGCCTCGGTTTTGAGTTGGGGTTGGGATTTCCCTAGCGGCTTGATTTGTGCCAGCACTGGGTCATCTTTGAAAAAATCGTCTTCCTCGTCTTTATTGGCGGCGGGGACGTCTTTAAATTCGGATTCGAATTCTTTTCCAAAATCCTCCTCAAAAAACAAATCCTCATCATCATCACTGGCCCAAGGCATTAAACTACACCCCGAAAGGGTTATAGAAACGATCAGAATGGGTACGAAAGCGATTTTAAATAAGTTTTTGGCAAATACCATAATTCCCCCAAAAAATGGAAAACGGGATTGAAAATTTGGACCCAACCGGAAAAGCCAGGATTTCAAAATTCCTTTGAAACAATCCCCAAAAATTGTAGCAATTTATACAGAGTTATACAATCACTTGGGAACCAGCCTAGCAGAAAACCCGGTTTTAGAACGAATATCCATAACTACCCGCTTGAGAGCGGAAGCCACCTGCTCCATTTCCTCGGCCCGGTTCCCCCGCCCCAGACTGATTCTAATGGTCTGAACCATAAGGTCCTCCGGAACCGCCATCGCCGCCAAAACCTCCGAAGGCAAAACCGACCCGGAACTGCAGGCGGTGCCGGTCGACACGGAAATTCCCTCAAGATCAAGACGAATCATAAGGGTTTGGCCCTCCACCCCATCGAATCCCAGGTACAGGGTATTGGGCAGGTGAAACTCAGGGTGCCCATAAAATCGAACACCTGAAATATAATTCTTAATGCTTTGACTGAGATCGCTCCGTAACTGGATCAAATGCGCCCGATCCGCCTCCAGCCGGGAACGTGCGATCTCCGCCGCCTTGGCCAGGCCAACGATCCCGGGAACATTTTCCGTTCCTCCCCTTCGTTTTTTTTCCTGACCCCCTCCTGTAAGCAGAGGTGCCAGCGGCGGCGTTCCCCGGCGAATATAGAGAGCCCCGACTCCCTTGGGACCGTACATCTTGTGAGCCGAAAGGGAGAGCATGTCCACCGGCAGGTGTTGAACATTCACCGCAATTTTTCCCACGGTCTGAACGGCATCGGTGTGAAACAAGACGCCGCGGGCCCGGGCCAATTCTCCGATCTCTTCGATCGGCTGCAGAGTTCCAACCTCACTGTTGCCATGCTGAAGGCTGATCAAGATGGTGTCGCCGGTAATCATGTCCGCCAGCGCGGCGCAATCGATCCGGCCATGACCATCGACCGGAACATAACCGATGCGGAACCCTTCTTTGCGGAGTTCCTCGCAAGTGTTCAATACTGCCGGATGCTCCACCCGGCTGGTAAGGATGTGGGTACCCTTTGCCTTAAGTGCTCGAGCCGTTCCGGCAATCGCCAGATTATCCGATTCGGTGCCACCGCTGGTGAAGAGGACCTCGGCGGGATGCGCCTCGATCAGCGCCGC
Source organism: Nitrospina sp. (assembly GCA_004357365.1). Lineage (GTDB taxonomy): Bacteria > Nitrospinota > Nitrospinia > Nitrospinales > Nitrospinaceae > SZUA-226. The sequence goes on along the minus strand of SMVT01000115.1, from coordinate 2,814 downwards.
GACCTGTTCCCGGGCCTCATCCAGGTGGACCCGGGCGGCCCGCCCTTGGGCGTGGGTGCTGGAAGGATTGCCGAACGCCTCCCGGTACAGGGGAAGCATCGCTTCCAATACAGCCTCGTCCACGGGAGTGGTGGCGTTGTGATCCAGATAAATCGATGGCATGGTTCTTTAAAAGGTTGCTCAATAATCAGATGGGAAAACAGCTCAATTGTCGCTGGAGGCTTTTTTCATACCGGTCTTTTTGAGAGGGACCGGTTCAGGAGGTTTCGGCGCTTCCTCTTCCGTGGAATCCAAATCCAACGCATCCTTGAGCAAACGGATATCTTTTTCCATTTGCGGCAGGCGGTCCAGGACGCATTCGATGGCCTGCGCCATAGGATCCTGAAAGGTCTCTTCCAGATCTTCAAAATCGGATGAAATTCCGGAAAACACCACACGGCCCGGGACCCCGATGACCGTCGAATATTCGGGGACCGACTGCACCACCACCGACCCCGAACCGATTTTACTGTTATTGCCCACTGTAACCGGGCCCAGGACCTGAGCCCCCGCGCCAATGACCACGTTGTCACCGATGGTAGGATGCCGTTTGCCCTTCTTCATGCTCAGCCCGCCCAGGGTGACGCCATGATATATAAACACATTGTCCCCGATTTCCGAGGTCTCCCCGATCACCACGCCCATGCCGTGGTCGATGAAAAATTTTCTTCCGATTTTGGCGGCGGGATGGATTTCGATGCCGGTCAGCCACCGGACGAGATAGGAAAACAGACGGGCGATCAACTTGATATGGTTTTTCCACAGCCAGTGGTTGAAGCGGTAGGCGATCAGCGCATGCACTCCGGGATAACAGATCAGGACCTCCCAGAAATGCCGGGCGGCCGGATCCTTCGCCATGGCTTCATTAATGTCTTCTTTCAGTTGCGCGAACATTGTTCCAACGGTTCAAATGAATCGGAAAGTACTTGTAGAATTGTATAATATCCCGCTTCCGGGGGCAATGGACAATCACCGGCCCCGAACGGGCGTCATCCGGTTCTCAAGCAGGATGTCCGGCGGGGAGGCCGCCTGTTTAAGGGGCGTTTTTCAGGGTTTCGGAGTTCAATTTGGTATCCGTCTCCGCTTCGTTGTAATCCTTCAACGCCTCTTCCTGGGCTTCCCGGTTGGAGGCGCGGTAGACGCGGATAGTCTCGAAATGGGTTCCCTGTTGCACGCGGATGAGGGACATCCGCATCAATTCCAGGAGGGCCAGGAACGTCACGATGATTTCCTGCTTGGTCCTATTGTCGACAAACAGCGATTCGAAGGTCACACTCTCGTTTTCGTTCAGCGTATCCAACACCCGGGTGATCCGCTCGGAAACCGAAAGGGTGGTGATTTTGATTTCGAAATCTTCTTTAAACGTCCTTTGGCTCAAGACCTGCTTGAAGGCACTGAACAAATCGAACACCGTCGCATCGACGATCACTTCCTCTTCACCCTCCTCGATCTGAATTTCACTGCCCCGTGAAAACAGCTGTTGCCGCTCATACTCCAAATTCCGCAGGTCCCCGGCGGCATGTTTGTATCGCTGGTACTCCATGAGTCTGCGAGCCAACTCGTCCCGTGGATCGGTCCCCTCCTCGCCGTCTTCATCTTCCCCATGGGAAGGCAGAAGGATTTTGGACTTGAGCCGGGTCAGTTCGGCGGCCATCACCAGGTATTCGCCGGCGACATCCAGATTGAGGTCGTTCATCAAATCCAGGTAACTCAGATACTGGTTGGAGATTTCAGCAACGGAAATGTCGTGAATGTCCATCTTCTGCTCCTTGATCAGATGCAGGAGCAGATCGAGCGGGCCTTCGAAAATGTCCAGTTTGAGTTGGTAGGTCACAGGCGGGTTCCAGAAGGAGGGTTTCAAAAACATTACTCGAAGTAATGTACCACCGATCTCCCAGCCGGGCAAGGTCCGGCGCAAATTCCAAACCCGTAATTCAGTCGCTTTTCGACAGAGCCTGTCCTGAACCGGTCGATAAAGTCAGGCGGAAACAATATTCCCCTCCTTACCAAGGAGACCTTTGCGTAAATGTAAAAGAAGGGTGGCACGAAAATGATTCCCCTCCTTACCAAGGAGGGGAAACTGGGGAGGTTATAAGCTCCCCCTTGTAAAGGGGGCTGGGGGGATTCTTCCTTTTGCCTTTGTAGTTGCTCGATTCATCGAGCGGTTTGGAAATGCGCCCCATAAATGGGGCAGCTACAAAACCCTAAAACCCAACCCCACCTGTATCCTCCCCTTAGTAAGGGGAGGAATATTTTAGATCCTGCGTTACGCAAAGGTCTCCTTGCTAAGGGGGGGGATATTTTTGGTCCGGCGTTATGTTGATTTTAAGGTTGCCACCTGCGGTTCGCCGGTTCACCTTGGGGGAAAGGGATGTTAAAGGTTATAAATCGCCCCAGCGGTGCTGGAGCAGGGACAAAATCACCAGCGATACCGAATCCGCTTTCAGGAGCCGGGGACCCAGACTCACCGTGTGAAACCCTTGTTGCCGAAGACAATCGACCTCCTCCGCCGCCCATCCGCCCTCGGGTCCGGCCAGAAAAGCGATGGACGATACCGGATGTTGCGGGGCGATATCCTGCAAACGGGTCCGGCTTTCATCTTCCCAGAACACCAGCTTCAAATCGCAATCCGCCGAATGCCGACAAAACTCTTCCACCGACAATACCGCGGGATGCACCTCGGGCACGCGGGACCTTCCGCATTGTTTGGACGCTTCTTCGGCAATGCGTTGCCAGCGTTGGGTCCGGATGCGTTCCGATTCTTTGGCCAGGAGG
>SMVT01000009.1 GCA_004357365.1 Nitrospina sp. | reverse complement strand
CTCCGGCCTGGACTTTTTAAAGACCACGCTGATGCGCGCGCTCGATCCGGCCAAGGCCACGGAAATCCTCAACAACATCACCACCCCCGGCGAGGACCTGGGCGGCGGGCTGGATACGGTCCGCATGCTCGACCCGAAAGTGGTCGCCAATTTCCTGAGCAACGAACACCCGCAAACCGCGGCCATCGTCCTGGCGCATCTGGAAACCGGAATGGCGGGAACGACCTTGCGGGAAATGCCCGAGGAGACGCGCATGGAAATCCTCTACCGGCTGGCGACGCTGGAGCGGGTCTCGCCGCAGGTGTTGCGGGACCTGGACGAAGCTCTGCAATCCGAGTTCCGCTCTTCGGGAGCGGTCTCCGGAAGCAAAATGGGCGGCGTGGAAGCGGCCGCTGAAATTATGGGGACCATCGACCGGGCCACCGAAACGTCCATCCTCACCGCCATGGATGAAGTGGACCCGGACCTCGCCAACGACATCCGCAACCTCCGTTTCACCTACGAGGACATTCTGAAGGTCGACGATCACGGCGTGCAAATGATTCTGAAGGAAATCAGCCAGGAAGACCTGCTGATTTCGCTTAAAACCGGGAGCGATGAGTTGAAGGATAAAATTTTCTCCAATATGTCGGAGCGGGCCTCCTCCATGCTGAAAGAAGACCTCGAAGCCATGGGCCTCACCAAGATCACCGAGGTGGAACGCGCCCAGCAGAAAATCGTCTCCGTCGTGAAACGGCTGGAGGAGGAAGGCCGCCTCGTCGTCGGTGGCGGAGGAGAAGAGCTTGTATAAGGATTCCGGCCATTTCGTTCCCGATCAATATTCCGAAGGCTCTCCCGGCGAAGGCCGGAAGTTCGACCTGGACGACTTCGTCCGGCAGGCCAAGTCCCTGGAATCGGATTTCGTTCACGACCTGGAAAAGCAAAGAAGCGGTGAAGACTCCAAAACCCTGCAAGGCAAGGAAGGCGTCGGTGAAATGTTCTCCGACGCCATGCAGCAGATGAAGGACCAGGCGGCGCAAATCCATGAGGAAGCGCGCGAAAAGGGTTATCAGGAGGGCCACGAAGAAGGCTATCAGGAAGGCGCACAGGCGGTGCAGGAACGGTTCGCCTCTTCCCTGGCAATGTTGCAATCCCTCCTCGATGAACTGTCGCAGGCCCGCGAAAAAATGTATCCCCTGCTGGAACGCGAAATGGTGGAAATGGTCGCCTCCCTTGCCAAAAAAGTGGTGCGCACGGAACTGGAAAGCAAGACGGACGGCATTCGCGAAATCGTGCGGATGGCTATCGAATCCGTGCTGGACCGGGAAACCCTGACCGTCAAGGTTCATCCGGACGACCATAAGGAATTGCAGGACTACGGGCAGGAGTTGATCCAGCTGTTCCATGAAATCAAGAACATGAGTTTTGAGGCCCACGCCTCCGTAGCACCGGGGCATTGTGTGGTGGAATCGAATTTCGGAACCGTCGAAGCGGGATTAGATCACCTCGACCAACAGATCGAAAAAATCCTGCACCTGGCACCCCCCGGCCCTTCGCCCGCCGAACAGCCGGGCAAAGCGATTGAACCGGATGACATGGCCGGATCAGACGCGGACGCTGCAACGGATAAAGCGGCTGGGGCCGATGACGACATCATCATCGAACTCGACGAGCCTGATGAACCGGTGGACCCGGACGAACCGGAGTCTTCTGCCTGAGGAAGATCATGAGCAATGCCATCAATCTGAAAAAATATCAATCCTTCGTGGACACGATCTCCTTCGTCAAAAAGCGGGGGCGCGTCAACCGCGTCACGGGATTGATTCTGGAAGGCGACGGCCCGCCGGTTTCGCTGGGAAGCCTGTGCACCATCATGTCCAATCAAAGTGACAAGGCGGTCGATGCCGAAGTGGTGGGATTCCGCGACAACAAAATACTGCTGATGCCGCTGGGCGAAATGACCGGTATCGAGCCGGGAAGCATCATCGAATCGAAAGACGAATCGCCGCTGTTCAACGTCAGCGACGGTTTGCTGGGACGGGTGGTCGACGGCAACGGCCGGCCGCTCGATGGCAAAGGCCCGATTCCACTGGGCGTCGATTACCCGATTTTCGGCCAGCCGGTCAACCCGCTGGACAAACAACGGGTGAAACAACCGCTCGACATCGGCATCCGCGCCATCAACGCCCTGATGACTTGCGGCAAGGGACAACGCCTGGGCATCATGGCGGGCACCGGCATCGGCAAATCGATTCTGCTGGGCATGGCCGCGCGCAACACCTCGGCGGATGTCAACGTGGTCGCATTGATCGGCGAACGGGGACGCGAGGTCAAGGAGTTCATCGAGGAAAACCTGGGAGAAGAAGGATTGAAGAAATCGGTGGTAGTGGCCGCGGCATCGGATCAACCGCCGCTGGTGCGCCTGCGGGGTGCATTCATCGCGCACACGATCGCCGAATACTTCCGCGATCAGGGCAAAGACGTTCTGTTGATGATGGATTCGGTCACCCGGTTCGCACTGGCGCAGAGGGAGATCGGGTTGTCCATCGGCGAACCCCCGACCACACGCGGCTTCACGCCGTCGGTGTTTTCCCTGCTTCCGAAACTGATGGAACGCGCCGGCACCTCCACCGGCCGGGGAACGATCACCGGACTCTACACCGTGCTGGTGGAAGGCGACGATCTGACCGAACCGATTTCGGATGCGGTGCGCGCCATCCTGGACGGCCATATCGTGTTGTCGCGGCGGTTGTCTTCGCACAACCACTACCCGGCGATCGACGTGCTGGAAAGCATCAGCCGGCTGATGGGCGATGTCGTCCCGCAGGAACAGGTCGATCTGGCCATGCGGTTCAAGGACATCCTCGCCACCTACCGCGAGGCGGAAGATTTGATCAACATCGGCGCCTACGCGGCAGGCAGCAATCCGAAAATCGATCTGGCCATTCAAAAGATCGATGCGTTCAACCGGTTTCTGCGGCAGGGCATGAAGGAGACGGCCTCCATGGAAGAGAGCGCCGCCGGGTTGAAGGCGGTGGTGGAGGGCGGACCATGACGTATCGTTTCGAAACTTTATTGAGATTGCGGAAAAATGCCGAAAACCTGGAGCAACGCGCCATGGCGGAGATGCAAAATCATCTCTATGCCCGGCAACATCAATTGCAGAACTTGAAAAACTCCGGCGAAAAAAACCGGGAGGAATTGCAGACGCGCCTTCAGCAAACCCTCTCCGGCACAATCCTGGGTTTGTACGACTGGTATTTTCAATCCCTGGGCACCCGGACCGTGGTCCAGGAACATCTCATTACCGAAAGCGGCCGAAAGGTGGAGGCCCAACGAACTCAATTGGTGGAGGCGATGAAAAAACGGCGCGTCCTGGAAATTTTAAAGGACCGGGAATTGTTTAACGCGCGCCGTAAAATGATCAAAGAAGAAATCGCGTTTCAGGATGAAGTCTCTTCAACGCGATGGCAGATGAGAAACGCATGAAAATTTTTTCCCTTAAAACCCTTATTGGATGCACCTGCCTGGTGGCGTTGCTGACGGGCACATGGGCCCATTCCCAGAATGGGCAACCCCGGACCCCGGCCGTTCAGAGTCCGGACTCTCCGGCTGCCAACGCAGAAACACAGAGGTCCGCGCTCCAGGCACCGACCGAACCGCCGCAACTGCCGACCCAACCGGCGTCGGTTTCTCCTGAGACGCTGCGCCTGCTGGAAATGATCGAACGCAAAAACCGGGAACTGAAAAAGCGGGAGGAGGAACTGCTCCTCAAGGAAAAAAATCTCCAGGCGCTGGAACAGAAAATTCTGGCGGACCTGCAAAAAATCGAAGAGGTCCTGGTACGCAGTGAAGCGATGGTGGGCATCAAAAAAGACCTCATCGAGAAAAACGTAAAATCGCTGGTGAAGGCCTACTCCCACATGAAACCGGTGCAAGCCGCAACGCTTCTGGAGCGCATGGACGAAGACATCGCCATCATTATCATTTCGCGGATGAAAAGTCGGGTGGCGGGAAAAGTGCTGGGAGCCATGAATACGCGGATTGCCAAAGGCATCAGCGAAAAAATCGCCGGCAAGAAAGAGGAATAGAATTAATTTTCCGCGACCGGCCGGTCGGCCGACCTCCGTTAAACGGATTTTTCCTTTGGGTCTATTCCGGGCGTTACAATTCCGAACGACATCAGATACTTGATCCCCTCTTCCCGGGTCATCTTTAAGGGAATGATCTGGTCGCGTGGCACCAACAGCATAAACCCCAGTGTGACATTGGGGAGAAGCGGCAGAAACACGTTCACCAGATCCTTTTCCGTCCGGCTGACGACTTCCCCGCCCCCCTCACTGGCCACCAGCCCGATCATGCGGGACGCCGCATGCGGATAATGCACCAGCACCAGCTGGTCAAAGGAAGGCGTGTCCGCACGGGAAATGGTTTCTACCACCTGTTTGACGGTCATGTAAATTCCCCGGACGAACGGAACTTGATTCATCAAATAATCCCAGGCCCGCACCAGTTGCTTCCCGAAAAAGTTGGTCGCCGCCAAACCCACCAGAAAAATAAAAAGACCGATTAAAATGAAACCCAGTCCGGGAAGGTGAAAGTCCGTCGGCAGAGGAAGTTGCAGTCGCTGGATGATCCAGGTCACCACCGGCGCCATGAGGGCGTCCAGTTGGCCGATGACAAACGCGAATACGATATAGGTCAGGCCGATGGGGATGATTACCAGCAGTCCCGCTATCAGATTTTTTTTCAGGAAATTTTTCACAGGGGTCTCGCCAAACCATGGACCGGGGGAACTCCATTGCCGGATATCACCGGCAACTGTACACATTTTAGTCCAAGAGTGAATTTCTGTCAAAACCAGCGTGCCGCTGGGCGGAGTACCTCCGCGGGTAACGTAAAACACAGATTCTTTCCTTTGACAAGCTCAGGACAGGCTAGCCATGCCTCCTCAGAATGACAAAAAGAATCCCCCTCCTTTTCAAGGAGGGGTTAGGGGTGGTTGATATCAACCCCTCCCAGCCTCCCCTTTAAAAGGGGCGGTGTCATTTGTATCGGTATTCATTTGTGGTCCTTTCGACAAGCTCAGCATAAACTCCGCGAAGTATCTGGGTTTTCATACGGCATTCTTATCCCCTGGGTTCAGGGTGATAAAGTATGGCAAAGATCTTGTAGGGTGGGGATTATGCCATTTCGCACAGTGGGTCGGGGGAAGACACCACGGTGGAGTCCGGCACGTTTTTTTTCTGCGGTTTTTCCGTGGGCTGGGGATACCGGAACACCTTGCCCTCAAAATTCCGAACCAGGATTTCGCGGTCGTTGAATTCCACCACCGTGTCGGGCAGGAGCCGGACTTTGCCGCCGCCGCCGGGGGTATCGATCACATAATAAGGCACACCCATGCCGGAGGTGTGACCCTGCAATCCGCGGATGATCTCCAGCCCCTTTTCGATCCGGGTGCGGAAATGATCCGTGCCCATCGTCATATCGGCCTGGTACAGGTAATAGGGCTTGATGCGAATCTTGAGCAGTTTGTGCACCAGCTCTTTCATGATCTCCACATCGTCGTTCACGCCCTTGAGCAGAACCGTCTGACTGCCCAGCGGAATGCCGGCGTCGGCCAGCCGGTTGCAGGCCACTTCCACTTCCGGCGTGATTTCAGCGGGATGGTTGAAGTGCAGGTTGGCGTAAATGGGATGATATTTTTTCAGCATATCGCACAACGCCGGGGTGATCCTATCCGGCAGGGTGCCGGGAACGCGGGTGCCGATGCGGATGATCTCCACATGCTTGATGTCCCGAAGCGCCTGCAGAATCCTCTCCAGTTCCCGGTCGGGCACCAGCAGGGGATCGCCGCCGGACATGATCACGTCGCGGATTTCCGGGTGCCGCGCGATGTACTCGATACCCTGGCGCAAGGTTTCGCGGGTCACGATGCCCGGAAAACCGATCTTGCGCTTGCGGGTGCAAAACCGGCAGATGATCGGGCAATGGTTGTTCAGCATCAACAACACGCGATCGGGATAGCGGTGGACCAGTTCGGGCACCGGCATGTCCTCTTCTTCCTTGAGGGGATCCATCTCCAAAGCTTTTTCCGTGCTCAAAAAATCGTCCAGCTCTTCCAAAGTGGGGACCACCTGCTTCCACATGGGGTCGTTCTCTTCCTTAATCTGCTCCAGAAAATAGGAATTGATCCGGATCGGGAAAATTTCCGCAACCTTCTCGAGCTTTTCCATGTATTCTTTCGATCCGGAAACAAACGGCAGGTCTTCGACTTTTACCACACTATCGCTCAGTTGTTTTTGCCAGCGCTCCATAATGAACCTTTGTTGGATTAATCAGGAAAGAATGGGATAGGTTTTTTTGAGATAGTCTATGATTTCATACTCATCGTCCAACACCACATCGCCATCGACCAGTACCGGAACCGTGGTTTGGCCGGACATTTCATAAACTTCTTTTCTTAAATGGTGAGGCCAGGGGACATCGATTTTTTCATATTCGATTTGATGGTTGCTCAAAATCTCCCGAACCATGGCACAATAACCACATCCGTCAATATTGTAAAGCCGCATCATCGTTCACACCGTGTTTTCCAGCCCCGTCGCGCAGGGCACCATGACTGCATCCACCATGCCATGGATTTTCTTTTTGTCGTGCGGACACAACGTAGCCAGCATGCCACCCAACCGCGCCTCTTTCTCCACCACAAAATAGTAGGGCGTCAACCGCACCCGGCTCTCCATGGTATCCATGGCCTGGGTTTTGGAATTCCAGAAAGCGGTTTCGATCCGCTTGCCTTTGTGGAACTCCTGCAAAATATAAGGCTGGTGAGGAAACTCCGCGAGCGCCCGGTCGAGGGCGGTGCCCCAATCCTTGCTCGACACGTCATGTCCCACCACCACTCCCCGGCTACCCCACGCTTCGGGGGAAAACCCCGAGGGCTTGATCACCAACTCGCGCTCTTTCTGCGTCAGAGAATACAGGTTCCGCCAATCATAGATGTAGTTCCCTTTGACTTTGAGATTGGGAATCGCGCCATGAGGCGGCAACGGACGGTTGTCCAAAACCCATGTGTTTGGAATAAGATGAGCCAGAAGGATAAAGGTTTCAACCCCCAGGGCTTTTTCCCACCAGGAAACGAGAGCTGGATGGTGCAACAGGGCAAAACTCAGTTTTTCCTCCAGATGCGGTTTGTAGGGCGGGGTGGTCCGAACCCGCCCCTTTTTGTTGCTGTACATCAGCAATTCCGCTTTGGGGACGTTTTTCAGGTCGAACAGCTCGTAAAACCGGTACACGGCGTCGATCGCCACCTCCCGGCCGGCATCCATCACAAACAGCCCCTCTTCCTTGAACAGAATCTCCCGCGGATGCACCCCATATACCGGTAACCCCCGCTTTTTCAAAACATCTACCAGATGGACCATTTCGCTCCAGTAATCCCGAGCCTCATCGGAAACGACAATCGCGACCGAGGCCCCCTTCTCCCCCGCCACCGATTCCATCATCTGATAAAACAGCGAGGGAATGCCGCCTTCCGCCGCACCGAGGAGGGTGCGGTCCTCCCGCTCGTACAGGGCCATCAACCGGGCGGTCAGGCCGAAACCCCCCGGCACCGCGTCCAGCTCGGTAACAACAAATCCATTTTCCTGGACAATGACATCGGGTCGGATGATTCCCGGCAACTGGGATTTGAAGCGCTTCATGCGGCTGTATTCGATCAGGTCGGAGGGTTTGCCGCGGTCCAGATAATCCGCCACCCATTCCGGCACCCGGCCCTTCACGCTGTCGAAATACAGTTGATTGAGGGCGCCATAGAATTTCAGCAGATGCTGGCCCAGGTCCCGAAAAAAAGCCGCGTCGTTGGGCGACAGGTGAAACGGATCCGGAGAGATGCGCCAGGTGTTGCCGCCGTCGTCCGGCCCTTTGGAGTACAAACCGGACTCCACCAGAGCGGTCTGAATGTCGGCGCAAATGTGATCGGGAGTGGCTATCATGGTTTTGATTTAACCTGGTTGAAAACCGACTGAAAAAACATGTCTGCCATATAGAAACCTTATATAAGGCTGAACCTAAAATATTCCTCCCCTTACTGAGGAGAGGAATCCTGGTAGCACCCTACCCTTTTTTACACTTAGGCAAAGTTCTCTGCCTTATAGGGATGCACACCCGGGCCTGAAGTTGCAGGAAACCGTTTTCAATTCATAACGATGAAATCGCGCGAACGGATAAATCCTTTCATCCCGCCACCTTAATAATGGTATAATTCCGGCAATTATAACGCAAGGGACTGCCATGGAAAATTCCGAGCCATCCCAGACTTCCCTCAAAACGATTTCACTGTTCCCCCTGCCCACTTCGGTGTTTTATCCCGGCACGGTACTGCCGCTCCATGTCTTCGAAGAGCGTTACCGGCAGATGATCGCCGACGCCATCGAGTCCGGCCATTGGATCGGCATGGTGCTCCTGCAATCGGGTTACGAGGAAGATTATTACGGATCGCCCGAGATCAATTCGATCGGTTGCGCCGGGAGCCTCGAACAATGGATCAAGCACGACGACGGCAAATACGATATCGTCCTGCGCGGGCAAAGCCGTTTCCGCATCGTCCGTGAAGTGGGCGACACCCCCTACCGCCAGGCGGAGGTCGAACTGCTGACCGGCATCCACGATCAACCCGCCGACCTCTCCGCCGAATGGTACAAACAACTGCTCGGCAAATTTCACGCTTTCACCAGTCAATTGCCGCTCGACAACGCGCAGAAAGTGGAAATGGACGCGCAGGACTGCAACACGCTGGGCGAGGTGGTCGACCGCGTCGCCTATTTTTTCGACCGGCCCCTTCAGGACCGCCAAAACTTTCTCGAAGAGCTGGACGTGATAAAACGCTGCCAGCAGGTCCACGATCTAATCGATTTCAAACAACGCATCATCCGGCAGTCCGCCCTCTTCTCCAAAAAAGGTCTCGACTCCCGCCGCAATTAACCGGAGTATGATCAATTAAATCCGTCCCGCCATGCCGCCGTAGTCGACAGCAATGAGGTCGGCCATGTTTTTTTTCCAGGTGGTGAGGTCCCCCGCATTGAACTGGTTGAGGTGGGTATGACCGCAGGCCCGCGCCATTACTTTCATCAACTCCACCGACGCGTTAAAAAAATTATTCAGCCGCTTCGCGGATTCCACCACATCCAACCGTTGACGCAGATGTTCCTTCTGCGTGGCAATGCCCACCGGACAGTTGTTGGTATGGCAGGCCCGCATGCCGATACACCCGATCGCCTGGATCGCCGCGTTGGAAACGGCGATGGCATCGGCGCCCAGTGCCAGCGCTTTCGCGAAGTCGGCGGGAATCCGCAGGCCGCCGGTGATGACCAACGTGATGTCCTTGCGGTCCAGCCGGTCCAGGTGATGCCGCGCCCGCGCCAGCGCCGGGATCGTGGGAACCGAAATGTTGTCGCGGAACAACAACGGCGCGGCACCGGTACCGCCGCCCCTCCCGTCCAGAATGATGTAATCGACCCCCACCTCCAGCGCCGCGTCGATGTCGGCTTCGATATGCTGAGCCGACAGCTTGTAGCCGATGGGAATGCCGCCGGTGGCTTCCCGCACCTTGGCCGCAAACTCCTTGATCGGTTTCAAATCCTTCCAGTCGGGAAACCGGGGAGGAGACACAGCCGCCTGGCCTTCCTTAGGACCGCGCACCTGGGCGATCTTGCCTTTCACTTTTTCACCGGGAAGATGACCTCCGGTTCCGGTCTTCGCACCCTGCCCGCCTTTGAAATGAAACGCCTGGCACCGCTGGACCTTGTCCATGGCAAATCCGAACCGGGCCGACGCCAGTTCATAAAAATACCGGCTGTTGGCCGCCTGCTCTTCGGCGAGCATCCCGCCTTCGCCACTGCATATACCGGTCCCCGCCTGTTCCGCGCCCATCGCCAGGGCCACCTTGGCTTCCTCCGACAAGGCGCCGAAACTCATGTCCGATACCAGCAGTGGGATTTTCAAGGTGAGCGGTTTTTGGGCGTTGGGACCGATGACCACTTCCGTGCCCACCGGATCTTCGTCCAGCAACGGCATCGTGGAGAGCTGGGCCGTCACGAACTGGATGTCATCCCATAACGGCAGCTCGTCGCGCGGAACGCCCATCGCCGCCACCCGTCCGTGCTGCCCCAGCTTCGACAATCCGTTTTTAGCCAGCTCCTGGATGAAGCCGGTATGCGGTTCCGCGTCGGTGCCTTCGTGATCGGCATAAAGACCGAGGTAGGCTTTGCGGTCATACGGTTGCGGATGCTCCTTTTCCCACTCGGCAATTTCCTCTTCATCCACCTCAACACTACCGTTCTCCAGCCAAGAGAAAAATTTGGGAAGCCCCTCTTCGTTGTTGTACTCGCTGACGCCGGTGTCGTACCGGAAATCCCAATTGTGGACGCCGCAAATGAGGTTGTTGCCGGACACAAACCCGTCACTCAACAGCGCGCCCCGGTGCGGACAACGCCCATAGAACACCGAAAACTGATCGTCATAACGGACGATGACCAGATCGACATTCGCCACCAGCGCATAAGCCGGTTGCCGGTCTTTGAGCGCATCCCATTTTGCCACTGCCACTTTCTGCATACCCGTTCTCCATGATTGAGGATTGAAAAACAGCGATCACAATTAAATCGGTGGTTTGATTCCGAGCTTACTTTTAATTTGAATGTGTTGACAACTTTTTAAATCGAAGAATTCTCCACACCTGCAAAGCGAGGAGATAACTGTTACCTGATACCAAAACCAGGTATAGAAAAATTTCCAGTTGATCGAGCAGGGAAAATACGATCAACGCCATGGTGTTGGTGCACACGCACAAGGGACCCATCCACCCCAGAAACGTTTTGTCGGCGACCCAGCGTTCGCGGTGCGCATCGCTCTCACGGTAACCCGCCATCCTGCGGCTGATGCGGTCCAGTGCGGCGATCAGTGCGTCCTGCCAGCCGTATGCAACGTTGTGAAAACTCTGCAAAAAATAAACCGCGCCGGAGACTTCGCCGGAGGCCACCGCCTGACGGTCTTCTTCCGTTATGCTTTCATTGGTATGGTTCTGGGCATACGACCCCACTTGGCGGGTATAACTCACATAATAAAACACCCAGTAACTGCACTGCAGAAGACCGCTCACCAGCGCCAGCAAGGCCAGCGTCCAGATAAAATCGGGATCCGGCGAACCCTGTGCCAGGCGAAAAGCGATGGCGCCATACACCAGCACCACCACAGTAAAATCGGAAAACGAATCGAGGAAGCGGCCGAAGCGCGACTCTTCGCCCCGCAGGCGCGCCAGGTTGCCGTCGACGTTATCGAGAAACAGTTTGCCGTACAGAAACAACGCACCCCACACCAGCGCATGCTCCACATTGGAAATATAAAACGCGGCGGCCGTCACACCCAGCATCAGCGCGAGAATCGTCAACTGATTGGCGGAGACGGGTAACGGATACAACAGGCGCACCGCCCAGCGGTTGGGAAAATACCACCACTCGTTCACATCAAAAAACCGGCACTCATCCGGCAGTTTTTCCATTTTATCGAGGTTAACAGCAACGGCCATAGAGGGTCCCAGGCGTCAGCAGATGCCGCAGATTTTACAGGTAGCGGTGTCGCACACGGGCGTGTGCTTGTGGCGCAGGGCGCGCTGGTAATCCTGCCAGAGAAATTTCGGGAAGTACCCGTGGTCGATGATGTCCCACGGCAGGTGATCGTCTTTTTCGAATTGACGGTACACAATATGATCGGGATGCGGCTCCGCTTTTTGCAGGGCGGCCTTTTCGTCGTGGCCGTTGACAAGATATTCCTGGAAGAACGGCAACGCCCGCCGGTCGCCGCGCGAAAGATACGATTGCAGATAGGCTTCGTTGGGCGACCCGAAACTGAGCTCGATGTTCGGCAGGCGGCCCAGCGCCTGGCGCACTTTCATGAACCGTGTTTTCAGAACCGCCACGCTCTCCATCGGGTGCCATTGAAACGGCGTGCCCGGCTTCGGTATCAGCGGACTCAAACTGATGGTCACCGACCCGATACTGCCGCGCTTGCCGCAGGCCGTCACGTACACCTTCTGGATATTCTCAACCAGACGGATGAACTGATCGATGTCGTCATCCGTTTCCGTCGGCAGGCCAATGATCGAATAGATTTTGAGATGGAGGATGCCCTTCTCGGTCAGGAAGCGGCATTTGTCGATGACGAAATCGTCACTCGCCGATTTGTTAATCACGTCGCGCATACGCTCCGACGGCGCGTCGAGCGCCACCGTCACGGTTTTCTGTCCGCTTTTTATGATCAACTCCACCAGTTCCTCGGTCAGCGTTTCCATGCGCAGGGAAGAGAACGACAGTTTCTTGCCCTCGGCCACCAGCCGCCGCGCCAGTCCCAGAAGCTGTGGGTGATCGGTCACCGACGGACCCACCAGGCCGATGGTCGACGCCTCTTTCCCCTGCGCTTTGAGGACGCGCGCCAGTGAATCGTAGGTAGCGGTCAAATCCGGTTCGCGCGGCGGACGGTAGATGAACCCGGCGGTGCAGAAGCGGCAGGCCCAGATGCACCCGCGCGTCACCTCCATCAACGCCATGTCCTTGAACGCCGTCGCCTCCTCGTGCAGTTCCGAATGCGTGCACAACTCGGGCGATCCTTCCGGCACCCATTGGCGCACCACGCGCTCCGGTGCAAACGCTTCCGGCCTGAGATGCGTCTGCCGTTCATTTTCATACACCGGTTCATAAAACTGGGGCACGTAAATTCCGGGCTGCTTGGCCAAGTCCTTTAACTGTTCGCGCGGGTCGCTCCATCGGGTATGGGTGAGGTGATGAAAAAACCGTTCGACCATGCCCTCGCCCTCGCCGATGAAGCACAGGTCGAGTATATCCGCCAGCGGTTCCGGGTTGATGAACAAGGCCGATCCCCCGGCGGTGACCAGCGGGTACTGCGGTCCGCGCTGTTTGCGGTCCAGCGGGATGCCGAAATAGTCGAGGATCAAAACCGTGTTCAGATAATCCGGCTCGAAGGAAATGGAAAACGCAATGAGGTCGAAGTCCAGCGGCAGGCGGGCCAGATCGTGCGAACGCAGTTGATCCGGCTTCAGCTTTGGCGCGGCCGGGTCCCATCCTGGCGGCAGGCTGAAGCGGTCACAGGTTACCCCGTCGATGGCGTTCAGCAGGCTGTATACCCGCTGGAAGCCGAGGTTGGCCAACGCCACATCGGTGGTGCTGGGATACACCAGCAACACACTGACCGGGCGAAGGGCGCCGGAGACCTCGCTTAATTGTTCCTGAATGGCTGTTTCCATCATATAATCGAAAATATTAATCGAATCGCTTATCATACTCCAAAATCCCCCCGCGGACCAGAGCCGGCGGCTTTTATGAACGAAAATCCCCCACAACCCGACGCCAACCAGCGGATGAAGTCCTATCTCGGGAAGATCGCCACCGGGCCCCGGATGAGCAAGGACCTCACCCGCGCCGAGGCGGAAGACGCGCTGGCCATGGTTTTAAACGGCGAGGTGTCGACCGAACGCGCCGCGGTGTTTCTGATCGCCGCCCGCATGAAGCTGGAAACCGTGGAGGAGAATACCGGCTACTGGCAGGCCCTCGATAAAACCACCGTCAAGCAGGAAGTGAAACTCGAAAAGCTGGTGCAGGTCGCCGAAGCGTTCGACGGATTCGAGCGGACGCCGGTGTTCACCTTTTACACGATTCCCCTGCTGGCGGAGATGGGACTTCCGGCTTACGGGCATTCCGCCCTGCCCCTGCCGCCCAAGTTCGGCATCACCTTCGAGGATCTGCTGATCAACCATTACGGGGTTTCCACGCACCAGACCTTTGAGCAGAGAAAAACGCTGATCGAACAATTCGGTTTCGGTTACCTCGGCATAGAGCAGTCCCATCCGAAACTGGACGCACTGAAAAGCCTCCGTAAGGAAATCGTGAAGCGTCCCATGCTGGCGACGATGGAGAAAATGCTGATGCCGCTTATCGCCAAAACCAATTTCCTCGCCACCAATTACTTTCATCCCGGTTACGAAGAAGCCATGCTGGCGGTGGCCGGGTTGGGCCGCTGGGAAATCACCGTGGTCGGCAACGGCATGGAAGGTTCCATATTATATGGCGTGCACAAGACCGCCAAACTGTTCATCCATCTGAAAAAGGTTGGGGTGCAGGAGAAAAAACTGGATTGCGGCCGCGAGTTGGATGCCGCCACGGCGCAGCAGGTCCAGGAAGCTTTTCAAGCCTTGAAAAAACTCCCCGCAAGCCGGGACACGATGGCCGAACTCGGTGAACAGGCGCTAAAGGGAAAAGGCGGACCCGCCGCACCGCTGATCGCCTGGCAGGCCGCCACCCTGGGGTATCTGTTCGGCCGCTTCCCGGACGTGCAGACCGGTTTTGACGCCGCTCACACCCACCTAAGTTCCGGCACCGTACACGAAAAACTCATGAGTTACCTCGACGGGTGCAAGTAACTAATTTTCTACTTTTTCAACATGGATTCTAAATATTTGAAGACGGTTTGGGTGGCGATTGCGTAACCTTTGCTCAGGGGATGGATGCCGTCGGCGCGGGTGAGTTCGGGACGCGCCGCGACGTTTTCGAGAAAAAACGGGATGAGGGGAACGTTGTATTGTTCCGCCAGAAGAGTAAACGATTCTTTAAACGCCCGGCTGTATTCGGCGCCCAGGTTGGGGGTGATCTCCATCCCCGCCAGCAGAACCTTGGCGCCTTTCTTCTGACAGGCCTCGATGATGAGACCCAGGTTCT
>SMVT01000114.1 GCA_004357365.1 Nitrospina sp. | reverse complement strand
CGCATTCCCATTCCCGAGGTGCAGGATGAAATCGGCAACCTCGCCCGCACCTTCAACGAAATGATGAACCGGCTGGAAAAATCGTTCGCCCAGGTGCGCCAGTTCAGCGGTGACGCGTCGCATGAACTCCGCACCCCGTTGACCGTGTTGAAAGGGCAAAGCGAGCTGGTCCTGAGCAAACCCCGCTCGAAGGCGGAATATCAGGAGGTGTTGGCCAGCAATCTGGAAGAAATCAATTACATGTCCCGCGTCCTGGAGGATCTGCTGGTCCTGTCGAAGGGCGACGAGGGAGAAGTTGCGCTTGAGAAGGAGCCGGTGGAGCTGGGCAGCATCGTTGAGGAGGTCAGCCGCCAGGGAGAAATTTTCGCCGACGAAAAGGAGGTCAAAATTATTCTGGCCTACCTGGAACCCGTCACCATTCTGGGCGACGCGCATCGGCTCAAGCAGATGGTATGGATCCTGCTCCACAACGCGGTCAAATTCACCCCTAGCGGCGGGGAGATTAAAATCACGCTTCAGGATTTGGACGACACGGTATACTTCACCATCAGGGACACCGGCATCGGCATCCCCGAGCAGGACCTGCCGAAAATATTTGACCGGTTTTACCGGGTCGACAAGGCCCGCTCCCGCATGGATGGAGGCAGCGGCCTGGGGCTCTCCATCTGCAAACACATTGTGGACCGTCATCACGGAACCGTCGATGTGGAAAGCAAGTTGGGGGAAGGCACCAAATTCAAAATCCGGTTTCCCAAATATGAAGTGGCCCAACGGAAAACCGCATAGTAGTTTTTTCCCGGTTCTTTTTTCGTGGGCATCCGGGGTTCGATTCCCTGGATTTAGTAGCGAATGGGTTAAATTTAATTGATGTTTTTTCAGGAAAACGACCTTAAAATACGTGAAAGAGATTATTTCGGAATTCAACGGAAAGTGATTGATTTTCCCTTTGAAGAGGAGAAACAATGCGGTTTTACTCGCCCCTGGGACCGGTTCTGGTATTTGGTGAAGTGTTGTTTGACAAATTTCCCGATCGCACCTGTCTGGGAGGTGCGCCTTTCAATTATGCGTACCACCTGCACCATATGGGAATCCCCGTCCGGTTTATCAGCCGGGTCGGAGGGGACGATCCGGGTAAGGAAATTCTGGAACGCCTGCAGGAAATCGGATTTTCCATCGAGGGCATCCAGATGGATATCATCAATCCCACCGGCCAGATGGAAGTGAACCTGGACGACCAAGGGGTTCCCGAATTCAAAATTCTCGCGGACCGGGCGTTTGATTACATCGAATACGATCCCAGCATCGAAGCGTTGGCCGGGGAAGACATTCCCTTGATCTATTTTGGAACCCTCGCCCAGCGTCATTCCACCTCGGCGGACACGCTGAGGAAAATTCTCGAAACAGTGGGTTCCCGCTCCACGATGATGATGGATATCAATCTCCGGTATCCCTTTTATACCCCCGAAGTGATTCGAAACTCACTCCAGCATTGCGATATTCTAAAAATCAATTCCGAGGAACTGGTTACCGTGAAAAAAGCGCTCAACATCACCTCCTCCGCCAACGGCCTGGCGCGGCATTTGCTCGATACCTACAAGGTGGGTTTCGTTTCGGTGACCAAGGGGGACCATGGCAGTGAACTGTATGAGGCGGGCAATCGGGTGCCCTATCGTTGCTCGGTGTTGCCGCCAGAGGAAATGGTGGATACCGTCGGATCCGGTGACGCCTTTTCCGCCATGTTGACCGCCGGTTATCTGGCCGGATGGCCGAAGCAGACGATGATCGAAAAGGCCACGGAATTCGCTTCCAAAATTTGTGAGTTCCGGGGCGCCCTCCCGCCAGACCTGGAGTTTTATAAACCCTATCGGTTTGATGGATGACGGACTCTCAAAAGAGCGGTAAACAGACCTTGTCTTCCCTGTTGACGGAGGAAGAGTCTCAGTGTTTCCGTGAGTTTGTGTACGAGTTGAACCTGCAGCCGTCCAAACATCTGCTCCGCAACGAAATCGTCCTGCGGTTCACACAATTTCTGGAACAACGCAATGCCGGAAAGAAAGATCCCCAGAACTATTCCCAACTGGAAACCTTCCTTTCCAAGACCCAGGAAATGCTGTTGCTGGAGGAGTATACGGTTCTCCTGCACCGCGAGCAGGTGGCGCGATACCGTTTTTACCGGATTCAGCGTGTGGAAGACCGCGTGGACCTGCTGTCGCCGGAGGAATTTCTGGATTACCGGGAAGTGATCGCGGACCGCGCCTACATTCCTCCCGAAAAAAAACTGCTGATCGACTTCCAGCCGTTTTACAGCCTGGGACCCGAAGTCCCGGAACCCAAAAAGATCGGCTCCGGCCAGAGGTATTTAAACAGTTACATGGCCGGCAAGCTCCAGGAAGAACCGGAGGTCTGGCAGGCTTTCCTCTGCGAATTTCTGAAAATCCACAGCATCGACAACGACTCGATTCTGATCGATGGGGACCTCATCGAAGGCCCGGAAACACTGGTGGCGGCGCTTCAGAAAGCCATCGCCTGTCTGGAACCGATGGCTGAGGACACGCCGATCCGGGAGGCCCGGGCCACTCTGCGCGGTCTGGGAATACGGGACGGGTTCGGGAATACCGCCGGACGCGCCATGACCACCCTGCAATTGCTCTTCAACCTTTTCGATTCGCCCAGCGCCGATTACCTTGATGAGTTTCTCGGGGCCATTCCGCTGGTGACGCGGGTCGCGGTGATTTCGCCGCACGGTTGGTTCGGTCAGGATCATGTGCTGGGCCGGCCCGATACCGGCGGGCAGATGGTTTATATCCTCGATCAGGTGAAGGCGCTGGAAACCTACCTGAAAGAAGCGCTGGCCGCCGCCGGGATCGCGGTGCCGCCTAAAATCATCGTAGTGACCCGGCTTATCCCCGAAAACGAGGGCACCACCAGCAACCAGCGCCTCGAAGCGATCAAAGGGACGGACCATTGCTGGATCCTGCGCGTGCCGTTCAAGGACGAGCATCAAAACGTCATTCCCCACTGGTTGCCGCGGTTTCAGGTGTGGCCGTATCTGGAACAGTTCGCGCTGGATGCCAAAAACGAACTGCTGACGGAGTTCGGCGGCAAGCCGGATATGATCCTCGGAAACTACTCGGACGGCAACCTGGTGGCGTCTCTGCTGGCCTCCTGGATGCAGGTGGTGCAATGCCACATCGCCCATACCCTAGAGAAACCCAAGTACCTGTTCTCGGACCTGTACTGGAAGGATATGGAGAAGGATTACAATTTCTCCCTGCAGTTTACCGCCGATCTGATTTCCATGAACAAGGCGGACGTCATCATCTCCAGCACCACGCAGGAAATCGCGGGGACGGATACCAGCATTGGACAGTATGAATCTTACTGCCTGTTTTCCATGCCGGAGTTGTACAAGGTGGTTCACGGGGTGAATTTGTTTCATCCCAAGTTCAACGTGGTTTCGCCGGGAGTGGACGACGCCATTTACTTTCCCTACACCGAGACCGGGCGGCGCCTCAACAACCAGACCGAAGAAATAAACCACCGGTTGTTCGTCAAGCAGGGCGAGGATATTTTCGGAGAACTCAAACATCCCGACAAAATTCCCATCTTCACCATGGCCCGGCTCAATAAAATCAAAAATCTCACCGGACTGGTGGAAAGCTTTGGCCGGAGCGCGGACCTGCAGGACAAGGCGAATCTGATCGTAGTGGCCAGTGCCGTGCGCGAAGAGCGGGTGACCGACGATGAGGAATTGTCCGAATGGAAACGCATGGTCCAACTGATCGAGGAATACGGGCTGAAGGACAAGGTCCGCTGGCTGGAAAGTTCTTCCCGGCAGGATGGCGGGGAGATGTACCGGGTGATCGCCGACCGTAGAGGCGTGTTTGTGCAACCCGCGTTGTTTGAGGCGTTCGGGTTGACGGTGCTGGAGGCCATGGCCAGCGGTCTGCCGGTGTTCGCCACCCAGTTCGGAGGCCCGCAGGAAATCATTGTGGACAGGGAAAACGGTTACCTGATCAACCCCACCCAGCCGGAGCTCATCAGTCAGCCGATTCTGGACTTTTTTGGCCGGTGCGAAAAAGCGTCGTCATGCTGGGAGGTGCTGGGCGCGCAGGCCGTGGCCCGGGTCAGGGAGCGCTTCACCTGGCGGTTGTACTCGGAAAAACTGATCAAGGCCGCCAAGCTGTACGGGTTCTGGAACCACTCGGTTCTCACGGATGAACAAAAGGAAGTGGACCGCTACTGCAATCTGCTGTTTCACATGGTTTTCAAAAACCGGGCGCGGCAACTGCTCGGGGATTAGGGGCTCCCCCCGCCCGTTTAATTGATCCAGACCAGCGGCCGGTAAATCCATGCCTTGTCCCCCCAGGCATCTATCACCTGCACCCAGTTGTCCTTGATCTTGAGGACCTTCATCGAAAAATACTTTTCGCCGGGAATCCCTTTGATCTTTTTATAATGGGTGCCGGGACCGCGCCGCAGGTTGGTTTTATCTCTTTTGATGACGGCGCACTTGAATGATTTGGTGGTGAGCCGACGGTGCACCCAGTAGATGTCGCCGTCCAGATCCTGAACCCGTATCCACTCACCTTTCTTCCCCAGTTGCTTGAACGGCATGTAGCGGAAAACTTCCCACAGTTTGTCGTAGTTCAACCCGGGACCCTTGCGCAGATTGGCCCGGCGCTCTTTGATGCACAAGGCGTCGGCGGCCGAAGTCCATAACACAGTGCAGCCGAACATGATCAGAAGCAGAATAATGAGGACCCGAATGGGGCCGTGGGGCCGATGAGGACTCATGCAACAAACTTTGGGTTGGGTTGAATTTATAACTGTTTGACAGACCAGGGACTTGTTATAGTGTGCCACAAGACCGGATGGTAAATCGTTTGAAGATTAATTGTAACATATTGAAAAAAAAGAGGTTAATTTCTTCAGGGAGCGGGTCTTCGTCTCCTGGAAACAACCTGTCCAGATTAACATGGAAATTTTTGATATTCAAATGGCGGGGTTCCCCGTGCTGTATATCCATTCATAACCGGGACGTGGCGTGCTGGTTTTTCTTTCAATTCTACAGTTCTGCCTGATCGTGGCGGTGATCGTTTATCTGGCGGTCAATGCGCATTTTCTGGTCAAAATCCAGCCGGCGGCGGGACCCTTGCCCGCATCGCCCCGGGTCTCGGTTTGTGTCCCGGCCCGCAACGAGGAGCGCGATCTGGAAGCCTGCCTCGTTTCCCTGCTGAATCAGGACTACCCCGATTTCGAAGTGATCGTGGTCGACGACAACTCCACCGACCGCACCCCGGAAATCATTGAATCGCTGAAAGAACGGTATCCCAGCTTGATCCCGGTCCGGGGAGCCGAGTTGCCGCCGGACTGGTACGGCAAACCCTTCGCCCTCCACCAGGCGGTGGAGAACAGCCGGGGAGACCTACTGCTGTTCACCGATGCCGACCCGGTGTTTCGATCCTATGCCTTAAAGACCGCCGTGGAGGAGATGCAGAACCACTCTCTGGATATGTTGACTCTCCTTCCCGGCGCCGAGTTCGGATCCTTCTGGGAGCGGGCGGTCCAGCCGCTCATCTTCGCGTTTATCGCGGCCCTCGCGCGGTTTGGCAAAGTGAACGACCCGGAATCTGAAGCGGCGATGGGCATCGGCGCTTTTCTCATGATCCGGCGGGAGGTGTATGACCGTGTCGGCGGGCATGCCTCTCTCAAGCAGGTCATCCTGGAAGACATCGGCATGGGGCGGCTGTTGAAACAGGCTGGCGCCCGCATCCGAATCGCCAACGGCCGGGAAATTTACTCCATCCGCATGTACCATTCGCTGAAGGAAATCTGGACGGGCTGGAGAAAAAATATTTTCCTGGCATTGAAAAAATCGGTGGTTAAAACGTTTTATTATATCTTCTGGGTGCTGGGGTTCGTGGTGACCCCGTGGCTGGTGGCGGGAGTTCACTTCTGGATGGGGTCGGCGCTGGGCTGGCAGGCGATGGCCCTGGCGGGATTGGCCCTGGTGTTGGTTACCCAGGCCACGCTGTGTTATGAACTTAAATTGCAACAACGCTATGCGTTGCTGTTTCCACTGGGAGCGCTGGTGATGGCCGCTATCATGATTAACTCCATGCTCCACATGTTGTTGCGCGGTCATGCCGAATGGCGCGGGCGCACCTATTCCCAACCGCTGGGGTGAACGATGAATATCTATGCGAATTGGTTTATAAGAATGGCTTTGATTTATCTGGCGCTGGGGGTGGTGATGGGCGCCGTGATCGGCATCCAGCCGGAATGGAGTCAGCGCTTGCGCTTCGTTCACATTCATCTCAACCTGCTGGGGTTCGTGACCATGATGATCGCCGGCGTGGCGTACCACGTGCTGCCCCGCTTCAACGCACGGCCGGTGCCCTGGCCGGGCGGCATTCTCGTTCATTTCATACTGCACAACGCCGGCCTGATCGGCATGTCGGCCACCCACTTGGCCGGAGGACTCTGGTCCGG
Organism: Nitrospina sp.; assembly: GCA_004357365.1. Taxonomy (GTDB): domain Bacteria; phylum Nitrospinota; class Nitrospinia; order Nitrospinales; family Nitrospinaceae; genus SZUA-226. The sequence continues at coordinate 1,232 of SMVT01000114.1, read as the reverse complement.
TGGCCTGTTGCACGCCGTGTTCGTCGGCTTCGCCCTGATGACCGGAGCCGGTCTGTTGATCATGGTATATAACCTGTTTTTCGTATTGCTCGCACCCCGGGAGGGACCCTGAACAATGATCCGGCAGGATTCTTTTAAAGAGTTCGTGCTGGATCAGTTGGCGGCCATGGAATCCATCACCTGCCGCGCTATGTTCGGGGGGTTCGGGCTGTATCGCCAGGGCGTGTTTTTCGGCATCCTGCATAAGGGACGACTGTACTTTAAAACCAACGATCATACCCGCCCCGCCTACGAGGAATACGGCATGCAGCCCTTTCGTCCCTCCGACAAGCAGACCCTTAAAAATTATTATGAAGTTCCTCCGGATATTCTGGAAGACGGGGATGAACTCGTCCGATGGGCGGAGCAGGCGGCCGGAGGGGATTTCCCCGAGGCGTGAAAGCGCGATCAAAAAGTTTATTTCGCCCACAAAGGTTTTAAAGTTACCTGCGGAGGTACTCCGCTCAGCGGGTTTTCATGCGGGCCAGTTTGATGAAGGGGTATACCATCTGCGGCCAGAACCGGTTGGCCAGATCGTCCTGGGCCAGTCCCACCGAGGCCGGTTCCTTTTTGTCTTTCGGCAGGTAATAGGTGCCGAACATCCAATCCAGGAAAGAAAAAAAGGTGCAGTAATTTTTGTCCGCCATCTCGCTCGCCGCGTGGTGCCAGTGATGAAACAACGGGCTCGCCAGAACAAAATCGAACGGTCCGTAAGAGATGTTGACGTTGGCATGGATGAACATGCCATACGCCTTGCGCAACGGCATGCACAGCGCAAATATGAAGGGGTCCTCGAAAAACAGGATCAACACCGTCAGACTCAGCAGATACGAGATATAAGTGTTGACCGGATGGAAGCGCTCGGTGGACAGCCAGTCGAGTTCTTTCGGGCTGTGATGAATGGCGTGGAAGGGCCAGGAAACCGCGAGTGCATCAGCCGATGCCGCCAGTAGCCCGCCAGGTCCACCAGAAATGTCGCCAACAGGCAACTGCCATGCCACGGAATTCGGACCCGGGACGGTAAACCAGGCGGCCGTCCGGCTGAAGGTCCAGGGCGCCGTGGACCGGTTTTTGGAGGACGGTCTGGCGGAATTCGGACTCCGACGGATTGAGAGGCACGGGCCAGAACTGGCCGATGAGCCACGTGCTGAACAATACGCTCGCCGGATACACCAGCACCGGCAACGCGAAGG
>SMVT01000113.1 GCA_004357365.1 Nitrospina sp. | reverse complement strand
GTTAACAAGCTTGCCAGCACTACGGTGGTCTGCCCTCCTGCCTCCCCAACCGCTTGCGCCCTGGAATCTCCCTATAAAGAACTTGCCAAAAAAATATTTTCCTTCTCCTCCGGATCTCCCCCGCATTACGTAAACCTCCTGAGCCATGGAGACGAAGCGTTCATAATCCGGGTCCACCTGATTCGATCCGCCCGTGAAACTATTTATATCCAGAGTTTTATCTGGGGCAAGGATGAGACCTCATATTTCATTAACCGGGAATTGCTGAAGGCGGCCCGCCGCGGGGTGCGCATCAAAGTTCTGGTCGACCAGCTAGGTCTTTTGGGAAGGGGACCGAAATTGGAATTCGGGGCGGTGGCTCACACCAACATTGAATTGAAAATTTATAACCCGATTTTGAACAAGGCTCATACCGGCTACCTGGAAATGCTGGAGGCCGCTCTCTTTGATTTCGGCGGGCTCAACCAGAGAATGCACAACAAGCTGATGATCGTTGACGGCCAGATCGCGATCACCGGAGGGCGCAATGTCGAGGATAAGTATTTCGACATGGATCCGACATATAACTTTAAGGATTTGGACATCCTGGTGGTCGGGACCGTAGTCAAAAACATGACTCATTCCTTCAAAAAATACTGGAACCACGACCTCGCAGTATTTGTGAAGGACCTGACGGATGTCGGCCGAAAAATTGTGGGCCTGAACCACACCGACCCTGTCCAAAAACTGCTTCACTCTCCCGGTCCCCCTCGGTTGAGGGATTGGGACCAAAAGGCCTCAGATTCGGATTATATAAAGGAGACCTTTTCTTCCAAAGCCATGAAAGTCATCGGTCGGGTTGATTTTTTTTCAGACTCCCCGGGGAAAAAGGACGATGACGACCCACTGTCCGAATCCACTTTAGCCGCCCGGGAGAGCCTGTTCCAGCAAGCCCGCGAATCCTTACTCATCCAAACGCCTTATCTGTTTTTCAGCCGGTTTGCCCTGGACCGCTTTAAACAAATTCGTCAGCAATATCCCGATCTGGAGATTGTGGTTTCTTCCAACAGCCTTGCGGCAACCGACAATTTTCCCGTTTATGCCAATTCGATCAAACAGAAAAAACGGTTGATCGTTGATCTCAAAATACAAATCTTCGAATTCAAACCCATTCCGAAAGACGTCCGGTTGATGATTCGCGGTTATGATCAATTGGCCTCGAAAAAGAAGAATCTAAAGGAAAACTTATTCAAAAAGGTTAATGAAATTTGGGAGGGCGCATATCCCGGGCCCCGGGTAGGATTGCACACCAAAGCCTTTGTGGTCAATGGACGCATTGCCTGGATTGGATCGCATAACTTCGATCCCCGCTCGGACAACCTCAATACCGAAGCGGCTCTGGTGGTTTGGGATGAGCGCGTCGCCCGGGCTCTCACCCAAATCATCCATCGCGACATCGAACCCCAAAACAGCTGGGTGGTGGCCCGACGCTGGAAAATTCCGGTATTTGCGATCCTCTCGGGATTTTTTGAATCCCTGTGGAGAACCTTTCCAATCTTCGATATCTGGCCGTTTTACTGTTGCACCAGCTTTGAGTTGCGGGCCGGACGAACCGCCTGCCCCCCTGATCATCCGGAGTTTTATGATAATTATGATGCCGTGGGGCCTTACCCGGAAATGAACCTTTCGCTGAAGGAAATTGAGACGCGCCTATTCAAGGCGATGGGGGGCTGGACCACACCCATTCTTTGAAGGGTTGGATCAATAAGATTTTGGCAGTTGTTTTTCCAGTTTTTCCAGGGCGCTTCTTAAATCACGGTCGGTGATTTTTTTATCGCTGTCGGGCAAACCCTCGGGCGGATCCTGGTTCAGCAATGGGTACAGGATGCGCTCTTCGATACCGTTGTCGATCATCTGGCACACCAGGCTGTTCTGCAAATCTTCAATGGTAAACGGGTTCAGCCCAAACCGGAGTTGCGCCTTTTGAAGATCGCTGGCCAGGGTTTTGGGATCCGTCGGCGTCACGCTGTCCGGAACGGGGAACAACACCCCGGACATGCCGGATAATTCCTTGATCTTTCTCAAAAGGTCCAACGCCATATTGGTTAGAGGGACCCGGTGCTTCTTGCCATTCCTGGTGATATTTCCCGGAAGGGTCCACCATTTGGATACCATGTCGAAATCCACCCACCGGGAAGGCTCCACCTCTTCGTAGCGTTGTGCGGTGACCATCAACAGTTTGACGGACAATTGATGGGCGGGAGGCATGTCGGAGTTGGCCAGTCCCGACCAGAGTGTTTTGAGCTCGCTCCTATCGAGGATCCGCCCGAACTGAGCCTTGAGGGCCAGCGGTTTGTCATCTTTTTCGGGGGCCGACGGCTCGGCCTCGCGTTTGATCGGGATGACTTTCTTCTCGGCCTGCTTGACTACCTCCTCAGGCGAAGGTTTCCTCCCGGCCTGTTTGACCTTTTTCTCGATCCGTTCTCTGATCTCACCCAGTTTGGCGGCGGCCTTTCCCCTAATCTTACCCAAGGTCTCTGACGTCTTGAGCTCCGCCAGAGTCTCCGAAGCCTTCTCCTTAATCTTACCAAAGGTCTCTGACGTCTTGAGCTCCGCCAGAGTCTCCGAAGCCTTCTCCTTGAGTTTACCCAGTTGTTGGGTCGCCTTTTCCCTGATCTGGTCCAGCGTCTGCTTTTGACTGGTAGAAGGCTTGGCTTGGCTTTCGCCGGGTGCGGGAAGCCCCTTTTCTTCGGGGTCGACCCCCTGGATGATCATTTCGAAAGCTTTGACCGCCTGCTGTTTTGCGGTTTCCAGGCTCATTTCCGGATAGATGCCCAGGGTGATCATCTTGGTCATCTCGTTGAAGCGGTATTCCAGGACAAAGCTCTTTTCACCGTCGGGGGCCACCTGAATGCCGAAGCCTCCGTTATCCCAGACAATCTGGCGGCTCTTCCCCGCCTCCAGATATTTAATTTTTCGTTCCGTAATATTCATTCAATTCCTTTCCTGCCGGCACTGGTGACACCGGCCCGCCTCCTATCAATCCTTAAGAACAATATGGGTCACTCTCATTTGCACCTTCCCGGTCCACGAGGCCGGGGCGAATTTCTTGACGAGGTATCCCACTTTTTTTACACTATTGGGTCCCAAAGGGTCATTATCGCGCCCGGGCCGATATTTGGAAACCGACACGGGATATAGTTTCTTTTCACTGACAATAGCCCCCTGGCGGTTATAAAAATAAATCGTGATTTCCAGTTCATTCAAGGTCCGGTTGCCTTTGTTCAACAGGGTGGCGAAAACGCCCGGATTGGGACTGCCAAACAGGTATTTCTTTCCCTTTCCGACCGAGAGGTTGCGCAACTCCAGGTTCGCCATATAGGCCTTCTTGATATTGGCGAGTTTCGCCACTTGGACCGGCTGTTTCTTGTCTTCCTCGACTTTCTTTATCTTCTTATTTCTTTTTCCCGCCCGTGCTTTGTTACGGGCCTGTTTCAGTGTCGACTGGGCAATATCGTTTAAAGAGGCACTCATCGGGCCTGCAGGAAGTTGAATTCCGGTAACTTTCCAGTCCATTCCCCTCCGTTCGTACCGGAAAATAAAATTCTCTCCGTTGTTCACCTGGACGGTTGCGGTAAAGGTATTCACATCCCGATAACCCAAATCCGCGCGGGCTAATACACCACTGACGCTGTTGAAAATCGTAACTGCGGATTCCACATTGAGCCCCAGGTTCGCCCAGAGGTCCAGAGCCACTTTTTCTTGGGATGCTTTTTTCTTCGATGATTTTTTTCCCGTGGCGAAACCGATAACATCGGTCTGGCCTTTGGAATATGCCATCACCGCTTCCGGAGTCACCAGGGTGTTGGTCCATCGGTCCACCAGGATTCGTCCCTTGGGAAGAGCCGACTTGGCGTAAGGGGTGTTGTTGATTTTCTGCGCCGTAATGCCGTTCCATTGCGAATCCACCTGCCGTTTAATATCCTGATACACAGCAGAGTAGTCCACCTCTTGCGACAGCTGGTCGACATTGCGGCTGTCGGCGGCCATTTGGGTTTTATAAAAAACCCAATAGGGATGGGCATACACACCCGCGAGTCCACCCAGAAGCAACAGGAATAGAAAAATCAGTAGGCCCTTTTTTCCGGAAGGAGGTTTCTCGGGAGCCGCAGCAAACACCTTGGCCAATTGCATGTGGGAATCCAGGCGCCGCCAATGAATTCCGTCCATACTGAACTCATCCGAGGGTTTCAACTGACCACTCTTGATATCAGCAATAACGGTCTGTGCTGCCACTCCTTCGGTGACTTTTTTCCCTCGGCGGATCATTAAACTGGGACGCTGGGGCGCTTTGACGGCTCCTTCCGGTGCGGCTGCTTCAGGCATGGTTTGTTTGACTCCAAGCTGTTGTTAAAAAAGGAATAGTGTTATTTCAGGATAACAAATTTTGTGAATTTTTCCACGATTCTTTGATGTTCAAAGCGCCGGTATTTATGCGCTAATAAACCCTTTAAATATGAGAATTTAAGAAGTTCTGGGCAATTGGAAAGGCCATTGTCGGCTGAGGACGGGCGGTTGATCGGGTGCCAGGTAACCTTCGATCAAGATGAACCCCCTGCCGTCGTCGGCTTTGACGACAACTTGTTGGGAGCCGTCTTTTTTCAGGTGCGAATCAATGCGAACCTCTTTGGGAAGAACGGGCATGCCTACGGTCCGCATGCCTTCGCGTTCCAAAGGAAGCATCTACGATCGTTCCGCCATAAAACGGATTCCCAGCGAAAAAATAATTTTAGAGCTTGATCTCAGTATCGCAAAGGCGACAGCATCCGTCCATCGGAACCTTTTCATATCGGAAAAAATGAAAATGGGGCCCAAAGGCCTTATATTGTTTACCATCAACCTGCTCTTTAAAGGTTCAACCATCCAATCAATAGGGAGAACAAGCCATGGCGAGCTATCTGATAATGGGTCAATTTACGGATGCGGGAATTAAAAATGTCAAGGAGACCATTAAGCGGTCGGAGCGTTTTGAGGAAATGGCCAAGGAATGCGGTGTGCAGATTAAAGAGATCATGTGGCTGTTGGGCGATTATGATGTGTTCAGCATCGCCGAGGCAGACAATGACGAAGCCATATGCACCCTGCTGTTGAAAGCCGGATCGCGGGGATTCGTCAAAACCTCATCCCACCGGGCCTTCACCAAAGCAGAGATGGAGGCAATCACCGCCAAAATGTGATAGCGGATTTTAAATCCCCTCCAAACCCGCTCTTTTATTCATTTATACAACGGCATTCATAATTCTCCGCCGTGGTCCACTGGAGTTGGATGTAATGCGGGAAGCGGATGCTGTCTTTTTCAAAAAGAGCGGATTCGATTTGTGAGCAGTCGAGGTGGAGCGCCCCGGTGAAATCGGCACCGGTGATGTCGCATTCGCTGAAATCGGCGCCGGAAAGATCGGCCTGATCCAAATGCGCGTTTTTCAGGTGGGCCCCGGTGAAATCGGCGTCTTTCAGGTTGGCGCCGGTGAGACGGATGCCTTCCAGATTGGAGTAACTCAAATCCGCGCCGGTCAGGTCGGCGCCTGACAGGTCGGCCTGCCGCAGGTCCGCGGCCTTGAGGTCGGCTTCCCTCAGGCAGGCCTTTTCCAGGCGGGCGTCGTTCATATAGACGCCGGTCATATTGGTGAGACTGAGATCGGCGCGGGCCAGGTCGGCGCGACGCAGATCGGCCCCTTCCAGATTGGCCGAAGTAAAATCCGCTTCCTGGAACACCGAATCGCTGAGATTGGCCTCCTCCAGATCGGCCTCCCGGAAACGGGCTTTGGAGGCCTGGGCCTCCCGCATGCGCGTCCGGTAAAACGTGGCGCGGGAACAGTCGGCGCCTTGCAGGGAGGCTTCGCTGAGGTCGGCTTTGCTGAAATCGTACTCGGAAAGATCCTGGCCATCGAAATTCTTACCGACCAGGTCCTTCCCACTCCAGTCTTTGGTCGAAGATTCCATACACGGTATTTGTGAAATTGTTAAAGACCGGTGCCGCGTCCCTGTCACTCGCCCGAGTCCGGCGATTTGAAATCAATGAGTCCCTGCTGGCCCTTGGGTTTCAGTCCGCGGCGGGTGGATGTTTTTAGAATTTTTTTCAGGTTTTTCTCCCCGGGTTTCGGAGGCGGAACCTTTTTACCGGAAACCGGCTGGGAGGGCGCACCCGTGGTCGGCGGTAAGGAATCGGCCATCATCGCTTGGGGAAACATGTTCAGCAATCGCATCATTTTCATCGCGCGGGAGGAGGAAGTCAACACGACCGAAGGCTCCCCGCAATTCGGGCAGACCTCCTGTTTGCGCACCCGCCGCCAAATGGAGTAAATGACCCCCGGAAGAATATACAGCAACCACATGAGCAACTCAATTATCAGCATCCCCCGATTGGCCATTATGGGTTCCCGCTGACACCCGCACTCCATGCACACGTATTTTTTCCTGAAATCGATCCCGGCCACTTTAAGTTTTCTCCCGGCGTTCCCTATTAAAATCCCACGTATTTTATATTAAGGGAAGCCGATTTAAAAACCTATTCCTTTATTGGGGAAAACCGGTAAATCGCCGGGGACAACGCTTATGAGCCATTGCTGTTCGAAGGAGCGATTGTGATGGCCGTGGTTTCCGGAAATCCTGGGGTTGCCCAAACAGGCCGAAGCCATGGCCCCGCGGTGCATGGATGCGAAGGTGAGCGGAAAGAAATATTGAGCCCCAGCAATTCTCCGGTTCCCCGCACCGCCCTTACCCGCATCGCTTCTGATATCTGCCGCTGATCGTGGATTTACTGATCCCTGTGCCTTGAGAAAGTTGGGGGAAAGCCGCCCGCTGACCGGCAAGGCCCGGAGCAAATTTTTAAACCTGCAAACGCGCTCAGGGATCATCTCCTCACCAGCAACGGTCAGCAAATGGGGTCCAGCGTCATGCTGGCCGGCCTGCAGGACGTCTTCGCGGGTTGGAACGTCGGGGTTTTCCGGAAAACTTTTTGCGGGATGCACTGGTATTCCCTGCAAATTTGCTGGCGGGTTCTCCGCGGGGGCTGACAAAAACCGCCGAGGACTTTCCGGTTTTCCCCAGAAAGTTTGAAATCGCGCGCCACTGGGCCTTATCTTCCGGGGTGATGAATGAAACGGCATGGCCTTCCGCCCCGGCGCGTGCGGTGCGGCCGATGCGATGCAGGTAATCTTCCGGAACAAGCGGCAGGTCGTAATTGATGACATTGGCGATATGGGGGATGTCGATTCCGCGTGCGGCGATATCGGTCGCAACCAGAATCCGGAAGCGTCCATCACGAAAACCGGCCATGGCGGAGGTGCGCTGTCCCTGAGTGCGGTCACCGTGCAGGCGGGCCACCGAGTGCCCGTACTTCTTGAGATGCCGGGCCACACGATCGGTCCGTGCCTTGGTGCGTGCGAAGATCAAAACGGAACCCTTCCGGGCATGCAGTTCATCGACCAGCGTTTCGTTCTTTCCGGCGGCGGTGGTTTCCACTATGGACTGCTGGATTTTCTCCACCGGCCGGGACACAGGCCCCACGGTCACCCGCACGGGATGGGTCAGATAACGTGCGGAGAGCTGTTCGATATTCGCCGGCAGGGTGGCGGAAAATAGAAGCGTCTGCCGCGTCTTGGGCAGATACGGAAGAATCTTGTTCAACTGCGGGGCAAACCCCATGTCGAGCATCCGGTCGGCCTCGTCCAGAACGAGGATATCCAGTGATTTGAAATCGAGGGTGCGGCGGTCGAGATGGTCCAACAAACGTCCGGGAGTGGCCACCACTAAACGAACACCGCGCCGCAGTTTTTCAATTTGAGGGCGTATGGACATGCCCCCAATCAGAATTGCACCATTGATGCTGGGCGCAAACCGGGTGAGATCCTTGAGCACCTCGGTCACCTGGGCCGCCAGTTCACGGGTGGGCACGAGAATCAGCGCGGTTTTTTGGGGATGTTTCAGCAACCGGTCGATGATGGGAATACCGAAGGCCGCCGTTTTGCCGGTCCCGGTTTGGGCGCAGGCGATAATATCCTTGCGGTCGATGGCCAAAGGAATGGCCTGGGCCTGGATCGGTGTCGGTTTTTCAAATCGCATGGACTGAAGAGCCTGGGCGATGGGTTGCTGAAGTTGTAATTCATTAAAATATTGCATTGATAATCCTTAAAAAAATTTGAATAACGGTGCAGGGTAAAACCATCCACCCCGCTATGACGCGCTCGATAAAGCGCAAATAGAGCTATCTCGATACCTCCCGGCGGACCTCCGGTCATCAATGAACCGGAGGAGACGCAACGGTCTCGCAACGCGCGAAAATATCGAATTATTTGGAGTTTGTTGCAGAAAAAGGCAGGTGCCTACGCAGCGTTTTTCACCCCTGAACAATCATGAAGGCTGGGGCCGCTTGAAAGGAGAAGAGAACCAGGTACGCAGGCTCAAAAAAAGCGGATGAACAACTAACGAGAAAAGTGTATCACACAATCCAGCAATCCCGCCAACTTTCAACAAATTATTTTGTGAGGGTTCGTCCCACACCAAACGGGTCAATCCTCAATAACGCCGCTGATGGCCTTGGATTCCCGGGCGGATACGACCGGGGACCTTTGTTCCTGAACCTTCTTTACGGTGGCAAACCAATACGCCATCCCCACAAACAGGGCGCCGCCGACAATGTTGCCCAAGGTGACCCAGGACAGATTATGCAACATGCCGGTGAAGGAGACATCGGTTCCATGAGGAATCAACAGTCCCAGGCTCAGCAACGTCATATTGGCCACGCAATGCTCGAAACCGCTGCTGATGAACGCGAATAGGCACCAGAAAATCATAACCAGTTTGGCGGATTCGCTTTTGATCTTCACCGCCAGCCACACCGCCAGACACACCAGCCAGTTGCACAAAATTCCGCGAACGAACAGTTCCTTGGCGCCTGCATTCATTTTAAGGCTGCTGACTTGAAGAACCAGGTCTTTCGAGGACGCCGCCAGACTGTCGGCATGAAACACCAGCAGTCGCGGTCGGGGTTTCGGATCGTTTGTGGTCGATGAGGATATTGTAAGGTTGGTGGATTCAAACTGACCCACTACCAAAAATTGTTTCCCCAGGGTGCTTTCCAAACACAACCCTTTGGATGAGGAAGACAAGAAATAAAATCAGTTGGCTAAAATTTCTTTGATCTTTTCTTCCAATTGAGTGGTGTTAAAAGGCTTAACAATATATTGATTGACGCCCGCCTGAACGGCCTCCATGATTTTTTCCTTATCCGCTTCGGAAGTCACCATCATAAAAGGTAGTTCCTTCAAGGCTCCATCGGCACGAATGGCTTTCAATAAATCAATTCCAGTCATTCTAGGCATATTCCAGTCCGCGATCACCAAGTCCAATCCGCCCTCGTTGATCATTTTTAATGCCTGTTCTCCATCTTCTGCATCCACCAAATTTGACTGCTCAAAACCCAGCTGCTTCAAATTATTTTTAATAATCTGGCGCATCACAGAGGAGTCGTCTACCACAATTACTTTTTTGGTTTCGTAACCCATAATTTACTTTCCTTTTTCACTGGGGAATTAGTTATTAATCAAAATCTCAAAAGCCAATGACCTCAACCTTACTGAACTGAGACCCCCACCTTGCATTTTAGGATCCAATTCCGCTTGAATTTCACCCCTACTTGGCTCCTCTACTTGCACAGAAGATTTATGTGGGACATCAAGCCGATTTCTCAGGGAAGGATCAACCGAAGCCTATATAAATTAAATGAACTGTTTATGTAAAAGAGTAAAGCAAAAAACACATAATATTTCAGACTGATTTGTAGGACATCATAATAAGGGACATTCCGGGTAAATGCGATAAAAATTGCCAGTTTTAAACAGGTTGCAGGACCTCATACAGGGTATCCCGCTCCACGGGGATCCGCCCGGCTTCCCGGATCATATCGACAATGGTTTGCCGGTGGAAAATCTGGTCGGTGCAGGCCCCGGCGGCATGAATGATCTTCTCCTCCACCACGGTGCCGTCCATGTCATCGGTCCCCATGGCCAGAGACATCTGGGCGATCTTCGGGGTGATCATGATCCAGAACGCTTTGACGTGGGGAAAATTGTCCAACATCAGCCGCGACACTGCCAACGCCCGCAAATCCAATTGACCCGTGGTGGAGGGCAAAAAGTCCAGCGGGGTATTCTCCGGATGAAACGCCAGGGGAATAAACGTGACAAATCCGCCCGTTTGGTCCTGTAATTTCCTAAGCCGAACCAGATGATCCACGCGCTCTTCAATGGTTTCCAGATGACCGTACAGCATCGTGGCATTGCTTTTCAGCCCCACCTCATGCGCGATTTCGTGGACCTCCAGCCATTCTTCACCGGTAACCTTGTCGTTGCAGATTTTCTTTCGGCATCGACTGGCGAAGATCTCCGCCCCTCCTCCAGGAATAGAGCCCAAACCGGCATCCATTAAATCGATCAGGGTTTCGCGCAACGGCCGGCCCGCCAGTTGCGCCAGATAATGCAGTTCCACCGCGGTGAACGCCTGGAGATGCACCGCCGGAAACCGGTCCTTGAGTCCCTTCACCATATCGAGATAAAACCGATAGGGCCAGTCCGGATGCAGTCCCCCGACGATATGGAACTCGCTGACCTCCCCGCCCTGGTACGCCTCGGCATCGGCAAAAATCTCGTCCAGTGATTTCTCATAGGCGTTGGGCGCATCGGCTTTAACCCCGAAGGCGCAGAACTGGCAACTGTGGATGCAGATATTGGTGGGGTTGATATGCCGGTTATGGATGAAATAGGCGTTGTTCCCGTTCAACCGTTCCCTGACGAAATTGGCCAAGCGCCCCACCCCCAGAAGATCCGGGCTCTGGAACAAAGTGACGCCGTCCTCAAACGTCAGGCGTTCTTCATTCAGAACCTTATCCTCCAAAGGTTTCAATTTTGCGTCCAGATACTCAAACATCCCCATCCTCAATAGGGATAGCGGGTGCGGCCCCCTACCCCTTTACATTGATATCCGGCCGATCACGATACGCGTTACCGGCAATACGAGAACGATCCCATCAACCCACCGAAGAGGACCGATGACCTCATGGGACCGTTCTCGTTGTTCCCGATTGAGCGCATCCGGTTTTTCTGGTCCGCCCGGCGATAGACCCTTTTGGAGCCCTTCACCGTCATCCGGTAGCGCGATCCCATCAGGGCCCGGGCGACCGGGTTTTCCTTAATGATCTCAATTTTATTGCCATCCGATTTTTTCATAACAACTCCTTTCTTCCAGCGTGACGCTGGTTGAAGTAAGCATTCTACAATAACCGCGCCCATTGGCAAAATTATCTGCACAGAATTCTCAAAGGGACATGCCCTCCAGCACCGGACTCATTTCATCTGGCGGCGGGGAATGGGGTTCAGCGCCCTTTCGGTGCCTCCCAACCAGGGCTCCTGTCAGGTGAATACCGTACTGTCACTGTACAGATTATAAGGAGTTCTTTTTCGCGAATGGGAACAGAGAAAGTTCACCCGGTTGATTTAAAAAACTGAATAGAAATAAAGATAAAAATCGTTGTAAAACCTAAAAGAAATAAGAACAAGTTAACAAAAGAAATTTTTTCTGCTGGCATAAAGATTTTATTAGATTGATCGAAAAGTTCCTTGGCCTTCGCATAATGTGCTTGAATGATTGCTTTACTTTCTGCCTCCTCTTGGCCTTCACCTTTCCTTAACTCAGCATGAAAACGTTGCAACAAAGAATGTGCGTGCAATCTGTAACCTTTAAAAATAAGGAACTGGACCAAAATCCCTAAAATTATCGCTATGGCCAACGGCAACATCCCCAAAAGATAAAAAACGACTTTGCAACATCCTTCTTTTGATAAAATTTCATTTTCGGAGGCCCAAACCCATCCTAATACAATCGAAGCAAAAACAATAACGGTGTTTAAAAAAAAGAGGCCTCTTTCTCGGTAATATCGAAAAGCATCGCCAACTTTTTCGTGCTGCTCTTCTAAATCATTGGATTCTTCCGACATGTCTAAATTTTAACACGTCCTGAAATGAATTGGACCTCATACCATTTGAATTTTATTCTTCAAAATTGGCACGTGCGGTTCATCCTGACAAGATGGATTGTTTCCTTTCCTACATACAGTTTGCCCCCATAAACTGGACGGTTTAAGGGTACCTTTTTTAAGTTGGGAGTGCAGGGGGGGGGCGGTGATCTTGACCGTTTCTTGCGGCAGGGATTTCTCCAGCCGGACATGGGAACCTTTTTGGCGGGTCGCGGCAAAACCGATTTACTTGAGCTTTTTAACAACTTCGGTTCCGGAGAGGACGGAAAGTTTCATAGGGTCACAATGATCTTTTCCCCCGTAAATTCGATCAACTCATTCGTGTCCACTTCCAGATAGAGTTCAATAGCCTCTTTAATATTCTTTATCGCTCCTCTTTGGAGTCGCCTTCTGAAATACATCCTTTGAGAGAAGGGACATACGCAGTATAGCCGCCTTCCTCCTGCCCTTCCAAAACCACCGTAAGCTTCATGTCCCAAATGCCTCGAAAAATTAGAGAATCTTTTTAAATTATATTCCCAAACAATCCGGCACACAAGCGGACTTTCCTGCGTTTTACAGGGTTCCATTGTTTTAAACCCAAATCACATCGGCGATGACCACGCACATGAGACCGATGCCGATCATGCCGTTGACATTAAAAAAGGCGAAATTGACTTTAGACAGGTCGTCGCTCTTCACCAGGGAATGTTCGTAGACCAACAGCCCGGCCACGGCAATCACCCCGATTCCATAAAGGACACCCACAGCCGGGTGCCATAGCACACCCAAAAGGAAAAATATCATGAGCGCGTGCGTCCCATAGGCGATTTTGAGGGCGCGGTCGACTCCAAACCGCCGGGGGATGGAATACAGGTCGCTTTTGTGATCCGCCTCTACGTCGAGGCAGGAGTAAATGATATCGAATCCGGTCAGCCAGAACACCACCGCCGCCCCCAGAATCAGCGACACCAGCGATATTTCCTCCTTCACCGCCACCCACGCCCCCACCGGCGCGCAGGCCAGCGCGAATCCCAGGTAGATATGCGACCAAACCGTGAAGCGTTTAGTAATGGAGTAAAAAAACACGATCGCCAGCGCCACCGGCGACAGGTAAAACGCCAGCGGGTTCAGCATATAACTCGCCCCGATCAACAGCGCCGATGAGAGCACCAGAAAAACCGCATACTGAGTCAGGGTCAACTTCCCCGCCGGCAGGGCGCGGTTTGAGGTGCGCGGATTGTTGGCATCCAGTTTCGCGTCGACCATGCGGTTGAACGCCATGGCGCTGTTGCGCGCGCCGAACATCGCCACCAGAATCCACCCCAGCGTTTTCCATTCCGGCAGACCCTCCGCCGCCAGAAACGCGCTCATCACCGCGAACGGCAGGGCGAACACCGTGTGCTGGATCTTGATATCCGAAAATATGATTTTAAGTTTAGCGAGCAAACGTGCCTCTCAATAAAGGGATTAAAAACCCAGATTCTTCGTCGCTATCGCCCCTCAGAATGACAAGATATATTCAATATGTCATCCTGAGTGAAACCAGCGAAATTAGCTTCGGGCCTAGCCCGGTTATTGTATAGTGATACGACTTTAATTTCACACAACGCTTATGAAAAATTTCAAACGCCTGTTCAGGTTACTGATTCCCTACAAGACCGCGCTGTTCTGGGGCAGTCTGTTTTTGGTTTTGACCTCAGGCGTCAACTTGGCGGTGCCGCTGTTCATCAAGCAGTTGGTGGACGTGGTGATGGTCGAGAAGAACCTGGAGATGCTCAACTATATTGCCGGGATGATCGCCCTCATGTTTGTCCTGCAGATGGTTTTTTCCACCATCCACAATTACCTGTACGACGTCACCGAAAAGCGCGTCATCACCGATTTCCGCAAAATCATCTTCAGTCACCTGCATAAGATGTCGGCCAGCTTTTTCGTCAAGCGCAGAACCGGGGAGATCATGTCGCGCATGACCAACGACGTCACCACCATCGAAGGGGTGATCACCGACCTGCCCGCGACGGCGCTTCAGCAATCCATCCGGCTGATCGGCGGTATCGTCATCATTATCTATATGAACTGGAAGCTGACGTTCATGATTCTGGTGCTGGCGCCGGTGCTGGTGCTGTTTGCCAGGATTTACGGTAAAAAACTTAAAAAACTGTCCAAAGAAATTCAGGACAAGCTGGCCACCTCCACTACGATCCTTGAGGAAAACATCAGCGGCATGCCGGTGGTCAAATCCTTCGTGCGGCAAAAGTTGGAAATCCAACGCTTCGACAAGGCGGTGGAGGACAGTTTTCAAAGCGCGAAAAAGCGCGTCAAGATATCGGCGTTTTTCGGACCGGTGGTCGGCTTCATCGCGTTCAGCACCGCGCTGGTTCTGTTGTGGTACGGCGGCCGCGAAGTGATCACCGGCAGAATCAGCCCCGGCGAACTGGTCGCTTTTATTCTGTACGCGACCATCATCGCCGGCCCCATGGGCAGTTTCGCCCGGCTGTACACGCGCATCCAGGAGGGACTGGGAGCCAGCGAGCGCATCTTTGAAATACTCGATACCCAGGGCGACGTGCGGGATGCTCCCGATGCGGTGCCCATGCCCCCGGTGGCCGGCAAGGTGGAGTTCAAAAACCTGCGATTCCATTACCGGGAGGATCAGGAGGTTCTCAAGGGGCTCAACTTTACCGTGGAACCGGGGGAGATGGTGGCGCTGGTGGGTCCCAGTGGCGCGGGCAAAACCACCCTCGTGCAACTTCTGCATCGCTTTTACGATCCGGTGTCCGGGGAGATTCTGGTGGACGGACAAAACATCCGCGACGTTCAGATGATAAGTTACTGGCGGCAGATCGGGCTGGTACCGCAGGAGACCCTGTTGTTCGGCGGCACCATCGAAGAGAATATACGATTCGCCAAAGAGGAGGCGACGCTGGCGGAAATTAAAGAGGCCGCCCGCGCGGCCAATGCCGATTGGTTCATCACCGATTGCCCGGACGGTTATCGGACCATCGTCGGCGAAAAAGGGATTCGCCTGTCCGCCGGCCAACGGCAACGCATCGCCATCGCCCGCGCCATCCTGAAGAATCCGCGCCTGCTGATATTGGACGAAGCCACGTCGTCATTGGACAACGAATCCGAAAAACTCATCCAAGAAGCGCTGGAGCGGCTCATGAAAGGCAAGACCAGTTTCGTGATCGCGCACCGGCTGTCGACTATCCACAATGCCGACAAAATACTGGTTCTGGACAAGGGTGAGATCGTGGAAACCGGCACCCATCAGGAGCTGATGGACCGTAAGGGCTTATATCAATATCTGTACAACCTGAAAGCCCTGCAAATCAACCGGGAGATGGACCCGATGGGGGAAACAAGCCTCTGAAAATGAAGGGACCCGGCCCATTGGGCCTTTCTCACCGATTTTTTTTTCCAAATACCTCAAAAAACCCTTGCCGTTCCGGTTCCAGGTCTTTATATTGTTACCTTAATAAGGCAAAGGTTCTTTGAATTCAGCGGTAGCTATCGGGAACACCCCTTTTGGAAGTCCCCGAATCCCTCCTCTTTCTCAATTAATTTATTTTAGTTGACGAAACCCTGTGGTGGGTATATAGTGCCGGACTTTGCTTTAACTGCTCTTTGAAATTAAAAGGTGCCAAATGATTTTTGCGGGTGCCAACGTTTATTGTACTTTGATTTAAAGGAACATTTTTTTCAGTTTTATAACTGGAGAGTTTGATCCTGGCTCAGAACGAACGCTGGCGGCGTGCCTAACACATGCAAGTCGAACGAGAAAGTTTCCTTCGGGGAATGAGTAAAGTGGCGCAAGGGTGAGTAACACGTGAGTAATCTGCCTTCGAATCTGGGATAACTTGACGAAAGTTAAGCTAATACCGGATAAGACCACATTTCACAAGAAATGCGGTCAAAGGGGTCTCAAACCCCGTTTGAAGATGAGTTCGCGTACCATTAGCTTGTTGGTGAGATAACAGCTCACCAAGGCGACGATGGTTAGCCGGCCTGAGAGGGTGATCGGCCACACTGGAACTGAGACACGGTCCAGACTCCTACGGGAGGCAGCAGTGGGGAATTTT
>SMVT01000112.1 GCA_004357365.1 Nitrospina sp. | reverse complement strand
GTGCAGGCGTCCGGCGGTATCGATGATCACGATATCCATCTTCCGCGCCACCGCCGCCCGAACGCCGTCGAACGCAACGGCCGAAGGGTCGGCGCCGCTGTTTTGCCGGATGCAGGCAATCCCGATGCGGTCCGCCCACATCTGCAATTGCTCCACTGCCGCCGCCCGAAACGTATCCCCCGCCGCCAGCATCACCTTCTTGCCCTCGTTGTGCCAGCGCTGGGCCAGTTTGCCGATGGTGGTGGTCTTGCCCGATCCGTTGACGCCGACCACCAGAACCACAAACGGCGAATGGATGGAATCGTCCCAATCTTTCTGATGGGTTTCCAGCAGGCGGATCATCATCTGGCGCAGATGATCGAGCATGCCCTCGCGGTCGCGGATGCGGGCCTCCTCGATCTGCCGGTTGAGCTCGTCGATGATGCGTTGTGTGGTCTGGACTCCGACGTCGGCGAGCAACAGCGTTTCCTCCACCTCGTCCATCAGCTCCGGGCCCAGTTGGGCCTTGCCGTGGATCAGGTTGTCGATCCCTCCAGCGAAAGAGGTGCGAGTTTTGGATAATCCCTGCTTGAGGCTTTGGAAAAAGCCGCCTTTCTCTTCCGGCGGGTTTTCCCGGGTCGGTTCATTCATGCCATGTTCTGGAACGGTTCAGGGTTTGCGTGGCCCGATCGATCGTGGAAGCATCAAGAGGGTGCGGATTGGGGAGTCGCGGGTCGGGTTTTTCGGATGTTTTTCCTCAGCATCACGGTTAACAGGTTTTTATCCCGGCAGGACACCGCCAGATCCATCCGCCCATCCTTGTTGAAATCGCCGGTCACCAACCCCTGTGGATATTCATCCACGTAATGATCGATCGGCGGATACATGAAGGTGCCGTCTCCCCTCCCCTGAGTCACGGCCACGGTATCCTTCGTTGCATTGGAAACCGCGAGATCGGCAATGCCGTCTCCGGTAAAATCTGCCACCGCGACGAATTTCGGGAACTCTCCCGCCGAAAAATCGCGCAGGGTTGTAAACGTTTTATCCTTGTTGTTGAGTATCATGGTCATCGCATGCAGGGAATTGCTGGAGGTGACCAGATCCGTGAACCCGTCGTTGTTGGCATCCACGTTGGCGATGGTGAGGGGCTGACCGCCGCCTTTGAATAATTGGGACTGCTCGAATTCGCCCTTGCCATTGCCCCACAGGATTTCCACGCCGACATTGCCCGATCCCGCCAGGGCCACCGCCACGTCGACGTGCTGGTCATGATTGTAATCGCCCACCACCAGACCCGTGGGTTGCCCTTTCACCTGTATGGTCACCGGGTCCTTGAATTTGCCCGTGCCTCTGCCGAACAGGATCGCGACTTTGTAATAGCGGAGAGAAACCGCCAGGTCGGGGTAACCGTCTTCATTGAAATCGCCGGCCGTCAGGTTGATGGGGATACGGCCCGGCTTGATGATCTTCCCGGTATTTCTGAATCCCCCGCGGCCGGTATTCATAAAAATCTGAATGTTCTGATCCCGGTAATTCAATTCCGCAATGTCTTTAAACCCGTCGCCGTTGAAATCCGCCACCGCGATGCAGATCGGACCGGCACCCGTTTTATATTGCACCTGATCCTGGAACGAGCCGTCGCCATTGCCCTGAAAAAACGAAAAGGTATCCTCGGCGCTGTTCAAAACCACCAAGTCCAGGTTGCCGTCGAGGTTAAAATCCTCGGTCACCAGAAAAGACGGCTCCTGGCCCGTATCGAGCACCGAAGTGATCCGGAACAGGGGCTGCAGCTTTTTTTTGGATTGGGAGGTGGGCGGGCAACCCATTAAAAATGAAAGAGTTAAGGCCGCCAACAGACAAACGGTCAGTTGTTTCATAAGGGAAATCCAGAGCCGTGTGCAACGAGGTGTGAGAATAGCATACGCGCCTGGATTCAACAACCTAAGCTTTGGTGGGAATGGGATCCCCGATCTTGACGGATTGCACTGACTCCTTGAAAAAATGGTCCAGCATTCCTGTAAAGATATAGGTATGAAATTTGGACATAAGCGTCCAGTACACTTGGCCCCACACCGGATTGGGAATGAAATGCGCCCGCAGGGTAAGGCGGGTGTGACCATTTTCGGAAGGCTGCAGGGCAAACTGGAGCCAAGACAATCCCGGCGAGATCAACTCCGCCCGCAGAAGCAGTTCCCGGTTGAGTTCCAATTTTTCCACGCGCCAGAAATCCACCGAATCCCCGACCCGGAGGTCGTTGGGATCGCGGCGTCCCCGGTTCAAACCCACACCGCCCAGAACGCGGTCGATGAACCCGCGGATTTTCCACAGCAGGTTGGCGTGCACCCAGCCGTGCGAGCCGCCGATCCGGCACACCGCATGAAACACCGCTTCGGGACTGGCGGGGATATCTTTTGAATGCTCCTCGATAATAAAATCCGATGACTCAAACTGGCATAACGGCATGAGGTCGGCCATGTTTTCCGGCGGCACATCGCTCCAATGCGAATACACCATGGAATTGACCTCCTTCTGGAGCGCCCACTTCACGGCGGTTTCAAACCCCACTGTCTCGAAGGGAAGGATTTCCCGGATGGCCTCATCCGTGCATACCACATCCGTCCGCAGGCTTTCGAGGAGCAGGCTGGTGATGTTCACCGGTACCGAAATGAATAAATGAAGCCAGTAAGCAAACAGGCGGCACATCATGCTGACCGGAAACGGCACCCAGGAAACGTTGAAAAACCGGACGCGCTTGTCTAAAATCCCGGCGAACTGCTCAACCATTTCCTGATAAGTCATCACATCCGGGCCGCCGAGGGGATACTTCCGGGTTTTCAATCCGTCCGTTTCCAGTACGCCGACGAGATACTTGATCACATCGCGAATGGCGATCGGCTGACACTGGGAGTTGAACTCGGACAGAAAAGGAATCCAGCGCGTATGCTGGATCATGGATTTGAGAAGTTCATACGAAGAGCTGCCGGTGCCAATGATGATGGCGCACCTGAGACGGATCACCGGAATGGATCCTTCGGATAAAACCGTGCCCACCTCGATCCGGCTTTGCAGGTGGCGGGACACGATCTTGCTGGTTTCGCCCAGCCCCCCGAGGTAGATGATTTTTTTGACTCCATGTTCCTCCGCCGCCTCCCGAAAGTTTTTAGCGGCGATCTTGTCGGCTTGACGGAACTTCCTGTTCACAATCCGCATGCTGTGGATGAGATAATAAGCGACCTCGATCCCCTTCATCGCCAGCTGTAATTGGTCCTTGTTTAGGGCGTCAGCGTAAACGTATTCCAGATTGGGGTGGGTCAATACCTGCGGCATGCCTTTTTCGCGGAGCATACACCGGACCCGGTAGCCCCGAAACAACAGTTCCGGCACCAGGCGCCGCGCCACATAACCGCTGGCCCCTGACACTAAAACGGCTTTAATGCCGGGTAACGGCGAGGTCGGCAGATCGTCACAATAATGGTAATTGACCTTTTCCGAATCCATAGCACAAATATGGACTCGAGGAGGCGGAATTGCAAGAGTTTCCGAACTTTTTTGGGATTTTCGGGGAAAAAGATCAGGATTTGCCGCAGAAAAACGGGTTGTGCCGTTTCTCTTCCCCCACCGTGGTGGCGGGACCGTGCCCCGGGTGCAGGGCCGTATCGTCCGGAAATGAAAAGAGGGTCTCGGTGATGGAACGGTACAAATCCGGCCACGAGGAATTGGCGCGGCCCATCGACCCCGCAAAAATGGTGTCGCCGGACAAAATAACCCGGCTCACCTGGTAGGACACACCGCCGGGGGTGTGGCCGGGGGTGGACAACGCCCGCACCTTCAGCGTCCCCAACTCGATCACTTCGCCATCCTTAACGAACTGAAAATCCCGGGTGCCTTGCGGCCGCGGTTCCCGCTCGTCGATCCAGGTGGGACATTGAAATTCCCTGACCAGCAGGTCCAATCCCCAGGCGTGGTCGGGGTGGGCATGGGTCAGCAGAATTTTGGAGGGTTTCACCTTTATCTCCCGCGCCTTTTGGATAATGGCTTCGGGATTGGCGCCGGTGTCCACCACGGCGGCCTCCCCGGTAGCGGAGCACCGCAGCAGATAACACTTCACCGGATACGTTCCCATGAACACGTTGAGGCACACCAGATCCAGCGCCGGATCAGGGACCGGTGCCTTCGGGTGCCAGGCGTTGCGGGCAATGGCGGAAAGCGCCTGGCCTTCCAGGTCCAACACCTTCGCCAGTCGGGCAATGATCGCTTCCGGCGGGATCAGGTCATAGCGTTCCATGCGGCGCAACTCCTCCAGCGGAAGATCCACCGCCTGCGCCAGGTCTTTTTGCGACCAGGATTTTCCGTCGCGGGCTTTTTGCAGAATATCGCCCAGTTCATCTTCGAGACCTGTCGGCATGCGCACTGTCCCTTCCGGAAGGTTTCTAAAACCGTTGCCACGGAAATTATATACCAACATATTTTAAAATGTTATACATTGATGCCCATCCGACCCCCGAGTCCTTGAAGGTAAGCCCATGCTGGGAGCAATTGTGGGGGACCTCATCGGTTCGCGTTTCGAGGCCGCCCCCGTCAAAACCACCGAATTCGAATTGTTTCATCCGGATTGCCGGTTTACCGACGACACGGTGTTGACCCTGGCGGTGGCGGACACGATCGTTCATGGAGCGGACCTGGTGGACACCCTCAAGGAGTATTATCACCGCTACCCGGACGCCGGCTACGGGGCCGGGTTCATGCAATGGGCCGCCTCCGCTTCCCGCGAACCCTACAACAGTTTCGGCAACGGGTCGGCCATGCGGGTGAGTCCCGTCGGCTTCGCCTGCGATTCCCTGGAAGACGTGCTGGAGCAGGCGCGAATCACCGCCGAAGTGACCCACAATCACCCGGAAGGGATCAAGGGCGCGCAGGCCACGGCCTCTGCCGTCTTTCTGGCCCGCACCGGAAAAAGCAAGGACGAGATCCGACAATTCATTGAAACGCAATTTCAATACAATCTGAGCGAGAGCCTCGCCGCCATCCGGCCCGATTACCGGTATGACGCCACCTGCCCCGGGTCAGTGCCGCAGGCTATCACCGCGTTTCTGGAATCGGAAAGTTACGAGGACGCGGTCCGCAAAGCGGTGTCCCTGGGCGGCGACAGCGATACCCAAGCCTGCATCACCGGCGGCATCGCCCACGCCTTTTACGGGAAAATGCCGGATATCATGGGGGCGGAGGTGCACAGCCGCCTCGACCTCCCCCTCCGCCAAATCACCACCCTGTTCTGCAACAAGTTTTCCTGCCTGTGAGGCGCCGAAAAATTGACCTTCCCCCTTGCGTTCCAGGAGCGGGTGAGCTATGGTCTGAGATTATTTAAAGCCAAAGGACATACCAACCGGGCCGGCCTATCCGGCCTTTTTTATATTTCATTATGGGGTTTTATGGCGGATTTGACGCGCGAAGAAGTCGAGGACATTCTCAACCAGCTCAAGGAATACAAGGAGCGGATGGAGGCTGAAGCCGAACTGGAGGAGGACCAAGAGGAGAAAGAGGAAGAAGCTCCCGAAGAGGAAGAAGTTCCTGAAGAGGAAGAAACCGGGGATGAGGAAACTTCCCCCGACGAGGTGGAGGCTAAGGAGGAGGAGAATGAAGAGGAAGTAGACGAGACACCGCACCTCCAAAACCGGGACCTCGCCGGACTCGACCTGTCCAACCTGAACTTTTACGGCATCGACCTCTCCGGCTCGACACTGGCCGGAACGAAACTGGCCGACTCCGAGATGACGGAGTGCCTGCTCAATGATGTGGACCTGTCGAAAGCCGAGTTGATGGACTGCATTCTGAACGATGCGCAACTGAACCGGGCGAATCTGTCTGAGGCCAACCTGGAACGGGCCGACCTGCGCCGCGCCAAACTGCATGAAGCCAACCTGAGCAAGGCCAATTTGAATGAATCCATTCTCAACAAAGCGGATTTTCTGAAAGCCAACCTGTCCCGCGCGTCCATGAACAACGCCGATCTGTCCCGCGCCAATTTCAAAAATGCGGATATGAGCGGCTCCGACCTGTCGGATTCCAAACTGAGCATCGGCGTGTTTTATGAAACCAACCTGCGGGAGGCCAATATGGTGCGGGCGGAAATCAAGGGCGCCAAAATGTTCGGCGCCGATTTCAATAAAGCCCGGCTCACGCGGGCGGATTTCACCGGGGCGGATTTGTCGGAAGCCCAACTGACGGAGGCCGACATCACCCGCGCCAAATTCAACGGCGCCATCCTCAGAAGAACCAACCTTGAAGGATCGGATTTAAGCGAATGCAATCTGGATATCGCCGATTTGAACGGCGCCATTTTGTTGAATGTGAAACTCGAAGGCGCCCACATGAACCGGACCAAACTGAACGACGCCAATTTGAAAGGCGCTTACCTGCGGGGGGTCAACCTCAGCCGCGCCAAACTCGGCAACGCCAATCTGGAGGGCGTGGATCTCAGCGATGCGAATCTGGAAGGGACGAATTTCAATGCCGCCAATCTGGATGGGTCGGACCTCAGCCGGGCCCATATGCCGGAAGCCGTCCTGGAGCAGACGTCCATGAAAAATGTCGCCCTGACCGGGGCCAACCTCCGGAAAGCCAAACTCGACAAGTCGAACCTCGAAGGAGCGGATCTCGCCGGAGCCAAACTGAAGGGGGCGTCTCTGGTGGGAACGAAATTGAAAGGTGCCGACCTGCACCGCGCCGAAATCGATCAGGCCAATCTGTCGCAGGCCGATCTGAGCGATGCCAACCTGACCGGAGCAAAACTGAACGAAGCCAACCTGACCGGAGCCAAGCTGGAAGGCGCCCGACTCGAAGGGGCGGAACTGGCGAATGTGAAGGGTTACACTCCTTAAACCGCTCGGAGCAGGTTCGGGAACGCCTTCAATTCAACATAAAATCTTCCGGCTTGTACCCGTATTTCTCAAAATACCATCGCAGGTTGCGCCGGGCATCGGCCAGGCCTTGGACATTCTTATGTTCCTTGAATAACTGCTCCGCAATCTGAGTGTGGACGATGGCGTTGGCGCCGGCTCTTATTTCATCATATACTTTACCCAAGGCAAAATGGGCTTCGGCGTTTTTCGGATCGTCTTTGATGATCCCTTCCTGCTTCGCGATTCGTTCCTCGGCGGTGTACCGGCTCTTTTTTCTCTCTTCCCGGAGGACCTTCAACTCCTTGTCCAGCAAATTCTGAAGCTCTTGATGAAACCTCCTGGCGATTTCATTGCTGAACTCCCTGATCTGATCGGCCAGCGGGGGTTTGCCCTCGAAAGGATCCTCCAGTTCCTCGTCGTCTGCATCCGCCCACACATTGGAAGCGCACAGACCGGAAAAGACCAGAGCCGCCAACATTCCTGAAAACCACCTGAATTTCGCAGAAACCATAGGTTTCACCTCTTCTTCCGGAAACTATTTAAAGGTTGAGTCTATTATTCTACCACCGAATTTCCGGAAATGGGAATGACGGGTAAAGGGAAGGGAGAAAAAGAAAAGACCCCATTCCCAAAATCATTGGGAAACGGAACCTGAGGGAAAGAATTACATGCACTCCTGAATTTTAAAAATAGATTGACTCGATGCCTGCCGACTCGCCCACCGGCGAATATTCATCCACCAGCTCCTTGTAGTCGTCAAACCAGCAGGCCTCGGGATTGCGTTTAAATACCATGAACCGCGCGTCGTTTTCTTCGTTGGCCGCCCGGAGGTATTTAAAAT
>SMVT01000111.1 GCA_004357365.1 Nitrospina sp. | reverse complement strand
TTTTACGTCGGACCCCCACGCCAACCGTAATATCGAAATCATCCGCGCCTTCGCGAAGGAGCAGAATCTTCCTTATTATTATGATGTCGGAACCGAGAATTACAAGGGGGTTTGTCATATCGCGCTGGCGCAGGAGGGTCACAACCGGCCCGGCGAAGTCCTGTTCGGCACCGATTCGCATACCTGCACCTCCGGCGCGTTCGGCATGTTCTCCACCGGTATCGGCAACACCGATGCCGCGTTCATCCTCGGCACCGGCAAACTGTGGGTCAAGGTTCCCGAAACCATGCGCTTCGCATGGACCGGCACCTTTCCGCCCTACATCATGGCGAAGGATATTCTTCTGCACGTGATCGGCGACATCGGTTGCGATGGCGCCACCTACCGCACCATGGAATGGGCGGGCGACACGGTCTACCGGTTCTCCATGGAAGAACGCATGACCCTGTGCAACATGGCTATCGAAGCGGGCGGGAAAAACGCGGTGATCGAAGCCGACGACACCACCTTCGATTACCTGAAAGGCCGCACCGACAAACTGGGCACGGTGTATCATTCCGACCCGGACGCCCACTACTGTTTCAATAAAACCTACATCGCCGACGACCTGGAACCGGTGGTGGCTCGGCCGCATTCGCCGGACAACCGGGCGCTGGCACGGGAATGCAAGGACGTCAAGCTGGACCGGGCCTATATCGGCTCGTGCACCGGCGGTAAGATCACCGACTTCATCGCCGCCGCCAAAATCCTGAACGGCGAAAAGGTTAAAATCGATACCTTCATCGTCCCCGCCACCCGGGATGTGGAACGGGACCTGCACACCGAAACCATCGACGGCAAAACCCTGGCGCAGATTTTCGAGGACGCGGGGACGCATATCGGCGAGCCGTCCTGCGCCGCCTGTCTGGGCGGGCCGAAGGACACCTTCGGCCGGACCCACGGCACGGAAGTGGTGATCTCCACCACCAACCGGAATTTCCCCGGACGCATGGGGTCTAAGCAATCGGCGGTCTACCTCGCGTCTCCCTACACCGCCGCGGCATCGGCGTTGACCGGGTACGTGACCGACCCGCGGGAATTCATTCCGGCCCGGGTGTAACCATCATCGAATACTTTTTAAGGAACGTTTGATTTATGAAAAAGAAAATTTGTGGCCGCGCCTTTGTGCTGGGCAAAAACATCGACACCGACCAGATCATCCCCGCCGAGCACCTGGTTTACAGTTTGAGCGATCCTGAAGAGAGCAAGAACTACGGCAAGTTCGCATTGTCCGGCGTGCCGGAAAAAGACTCGGGCCTGCCGAAGGGGAACATTCCGT
The DNA here is from genome assembly GCA_004357365.1 of Nitrospina sp. Lineage (GTDB taxonomy): Bacteria > Nitrospinota > Nitrospinia > Nitrospinales > Nitrospinaceae > SZUA-226. The sequence goes on along the minus strand of SMVT01000111.1, from coordinate 3,808 downwards.
TCGTGGAGGACGGCCAGTACCGGTCAAAGTTCAACATCATCATCGGCGGATCCAATTTTGGGTGCGGCTCCTCCCGCGAACATGCCCCCGCCTGCATGAAAATCGCCGGCGTCGAAGCGGTGGTGGCGGAAAGCTACGCCCGCATCTTTTACCGCAATGCCATTGACGGTGGATTCTTCATCCCGCTGGAAGCGAAACACAAGTTGACGGAAGAAATCCAGACCGGGGATGAGATCACCATCGATCTCGAAAACTACACCCTGACCAACGAGACGCAGAACAAAACCTATTCCCTGAATTCCCTGGGCGATGTCATCGATATCATCGAAGCCGGGAACATTTTTGAATACGCCAGAAAGGCGGGCCTGATTCCAAGCTGAGGCGAACCCTATGAAAGGAGCCAGCGGGCTCATTCTGTTGTTCATCGCGCCCTTGCTGCTGGCGGCGGCTCCGCCCGTCCAGCCCACGACAATGATCACCATCGCCCCCGGCGAATTCACCATGGGTAGCACTGAAAAAGATATCGAGTGGGCGGCCCAAACCTTTTTCTCCGAGTCTCTGGACTATTACCGCGACGAAACCCCGGCGCATACGGTTAATTTGCCGGCCTATACAATCGACATCACTGAAGTGACGATGGGTCAATACCGGTTGTATAGGCAACAGACCGGCGTGCCGGCTCCCAAGTTCATGGACAACGGCCGGTTCAATCAGGACCCCCAGCCGGTTGTGGGTATCACCTGGCAGGAAGCGGCGGATTACTGCGCAACGATGGGCAAACGCCTGCCCACCGAAATGGAATGGGAAAAGGCGGCGCGGGGCACGGACGGGCGGTTTTATCCATGGGGCAACCACCCTGACGAAACCCAAGCCAACATCCGCGGCAAGAAGGACGGCTACCGGTATTCGGCACCGGTCGGCCAGACAAAGTTCGGCGCGAGTCCCTTTGGGATTCGCGATATGGCCGGCAATGTCTGGGAATGGACGGCGGACTGGTATCAGCCTTATCCGGGAAATATCCATCCCAATGATTTTTACGGAAAGCAATTCAGGGTCATCAAGGGCGGCTCGTGGTTTTCCAACCTTGATTTGGCCCGCATACCGGTGCGGGGCAAGAGCCTGCCGGATCGGCGTAACAAGTTCCTCGGCTTCCGTTGCGCCAAATAGTTTTTTGGAAGAGAAAGGATACCGAATGAAGCGAATGGACGCCGTACTCGGCCTGGCGGTTTTAACCGCGGCCCTGCTCCTGCCCGCCTGCCGGTCCGGCCCCGACAGCGTTACCGGGGCCAGCCCCAAAGCGCGGATGGATTTGCCCCAACTCATCGCCTCCACAACCAGCGAAGACGGAACCAGCATCAACCTCAACAATAAAAACATAGGCGTCAAGGGAGCCCGGGTACTGGCGGAGTCCCCGAAAACGAAAAACGTCCGGGCACTGGCCTTGAAATCGAACAAGCTGGGGGATGAGGGGGTAGAAATCCTGGCGGAGTCGCCCGCCTTTCAAAACGTGGAAAGACTTTTCTTATGGGACAACCAGGTCACCGCCGGCGGGATCCAGAGCCTGGTGGGCTCGGCCCACTTCAATCACCTGGTGGAACTGAACCTGATGAAAAACCGGTTGGGGGACGAGGGCGTCTCCTTACTGGTGCAATCGCCCAAGGTGGAGTCGTTGACCTTGCTGGACCTGGGGGCAAACGGCATCGGTGATGCCGGGGCGATCGCCATCGCCAACTCGCCCTATCTGGCAAACCTCAAGCATCTCGACCTGTTCCGCAATCAGATCGGTCCGAAAGGCATCGAAGCCCTGCTCCGTTCCACACATCTTCCCAATCTGGAATACCTGGACCTGACGGCGAACGCCGTCGACTTCGAACAGATTCCGGCCCTTGAAAAAATGGCGGACCTGCCCCGTCTGAAGGTTTTGATCATTCAGTAGGCGGGAAAAGAGAAAGGCCCGGGATCAGAAGCGGATGTGAATCCCGATGGTCAACACCGGAAAGAATTTGAATTCGCTCAAATCCTCTTTCAGTTGCGCCGCTTCCACGGCCAGGTTTGCGGGCGTGACCGTGCCGGTGCTTTCCGTCAGGATCACGTCCGGACTGCCCTGGTAATAGGCGCCCAAATCGATCGACAATCCCACCGCAATCGGCAGGTCGAGGAAATTGGCGTCCGCCGCGTTGCCGTAGCCGATGCCGAAATAAGGGGCGTAATCCTTGGACCAGGAAACATTGGCGTTCAAAGTCACATTGGTGCCTGGAGGAAAAATATCGCCCAAACCCACGTCATTCGCGTCCACGAAGGAAGATAAATCGATTTCGGTCCGGTTCAGGTACACGCCGCCGGTGATCCGGAAATTGCCGTGGAAGGGATGAATGTCGATCAGGAGGGGGGTGGTTTCCAATCGTACGTCCGCCTTATAGTTGATCCCACCCTGGGTGGTGGAGGGGCGCCATTCGCCATAGTTGTACCCCGCACGCAAATTGATCCAGTTGGGGATCAACGGCACCGTCAGGTCGGCTCCCAGACCGGTGGTGCCCACTTTGCCGGTCACCCCGATTCCCAGCAGAGCCTGCGCCTGAACCGGCAATATCAACAGCATCATCCCGATAACCAGTTGCAGGATGCGCCCCCGGATTCCTTTGATTATTTGCCTGGCCGCCATTGGATCGTCTCCCGAATCAGTAGAGGTTTATAACTGGATTCCCCCGGAACCTCGGGCCCGCCGGGCCGGGTATACCGTTATAAATTTAAAATTCAATATCTTAGCATAACCCCATCTCGAGAAAAAATCAAAAAATAACATATACAGTTAATTATAATTGGATTGGAAAATAGGGGGCCTATTTTTTATACTATAAATCTAGAATCACTTTAATCGCGTGCCCACGCGTACCAACGGACGGGCGATCGGCCCCTTAACAGAGGATTGTTTCCATGGCAGACGACAAACAGTATTGTACATTTCATGTGGATAAATATTTGTTCGGGGTGGTTGTACTGGATGTACAAGAGTCCTGAAGTACCAGGAATTGACCCCGGTCCCCTTTGGCGCCCAAGGAAATTCACGGGTTGATCAACCTGCGCGGGCAGATCATCTCCGCCATCGACTTGCGCAGCCACATGAGTCTCCCCCCCGCGAGGAGGGCCTAAAACCCATGAACGTCGTCATTCGGACGAACAACGAGGTGATCAGTTTTCTGGTGGATTCCATCGGGGACGTGTTGGAAGTCGACGAGAGCACGTTCGAAACGGCCCCCGATACGGTGGATCTTGCCACCCGTGAACTGGTCTCCGGCGTTTACAAACTCGAAGGCAAACTGCTGTTGGTCCTGGACGCGGCGAAAGCCGCCACTCTGACCGCCTTAGAGGTCTAGGCGGGCTCCTGCTGAGCACCCCGAAGCGGCCTCTCCGCGGCCCCCCTACCCCGATTGTAAAGCAATAAAATCATGGATTTAGCTTGCAATTGGCCGTGAAAAGCCCTCTAACTATAAGAGCAGGCTCTGTGCAGAAATTCGGGCGGGAACTCCCGACCCTTCTTATTAAATCGATGCGCTTTATTCCAAATGTTAACGGATAAGGCGAGAGTTTTGGAAAGGATGGATAGCGGCCGATGGCTGAGGAGAAACTTTCACAACGGCGGGAAGCGGAATTGTCCAAGAAAAACCTGAACCGGGCCGATTTGACCCGGCAGAACCTGGTCGGGGTCAACCTGGCCCGGGCCAACCTGCGCGGCGCCAACCTGAGCGATGCCAACATGGTGTGCGCCAACCTGCGGGAAGCGGTCCTCATCGAGGCCAAATTTTATAAC
>SMVT01000110.1 GCA_004357365.1 Nitrospina sp. | reverse complement strand
TCCTTGGCTTCATCCGCGCCCGCCACGTCTTTAAAGGTGGTCTGATTCTTTTTATCACCCACCAGCCGGGCTTTGCTCTTGCCGAAGGAAAGTGCTTTGCCGCCGCCGGCTTGCATCTGCCGCATGAAGAAAATCCAGATGCCCAGCAACAGAACGAGCGGGAACCAGGAAATCAGTACGTTCATGTACCAATTGGCTTTCTCGGGAGGCTCCACGACCGTGCGAACCCCTTTTTCACGCAGGAGTTTCAGGAGTTCGGGGTCCTCGGTTGGAATATAGGTTTCAAACGTGCCCCCCTGGTTGTATTCACCGGTCGCCTTATCCCCTTGAATCTTGACTTCCTTGATTTCGCCTTTTTCGACCTGCTCCATGAATTCGCTGTACACGATTTTGGGAGCCTCCACCGGCTGGTTAAGCATACTGAACAGGGCCAGCAGGATGAACGCGATAATGATCCAGAGGGCTAAATTTTTATAAAACTGGTTCAAAACCTTCTCCTTTTATAAACGGAAGGGGAAACCCCTAATTTTTCATTTCTTGAACTCAATAGTAGCACATTCCCCGTGGGAAAGGGCTTTCTTTGGTTCGCCTTTTGGTGGTAAGGCTAGGTTAAACCTTTAATAAACAGGACCTTTTTCGTCTTTGGGGTCACCCGGTAGGGATCGGCAATTCGGGTCCCATAGACCCAAATAATATCGTTGTCCCCGGTTGTCAAGATGGGGATCCTGGAACGCATTTCCCGGGGCACCTTGTCATCGATGAACAAGGATTTCAGTTTTTTGGTGCCGTTCATTCCCAAAGGCTTCAGACGGTCTCCCGGCTGAAAAAACCGGACCAGGATGGTCCCCCCGGTTTTATCGAAATCGAGGAATGCCTGGTTGGAAGGCGGACTGGCATATGCGGATGCGGCCGGTTCGACAATTTCCGTTTTCAGGGTCACTCCGGTTTCTCCGACTTCGGTTTCGCCGGGAATATCCAGCTGGCCCACCCAGACAGAAGGCTTCTTCGCCTCAGTTGAGATGCCGGGACCGGGCTCCGGGATTTTTTTAAAGACCACCGCTTCTCCCCGGCAGACCGCTTCCAGATTTCCGGGCAAATCGATTTTTTTACCCTTCTCGGTGGCCTGAAACAACGGGAGCAGATCCTGAACGTGGAGCGAGGAAATGGTTCTCAAATCTCCCTTGAGGGCCTGCAGGACTTTCCGGACCAATCGCCGCTTCAGCGCCAGCGGGAGTGGAGAGAACGTCTCGATATCGATTTCCAGGGAATCCCGGTTTTCGGCCCATGACGCAGTGCGGTCAAATTCCCGGTCGACCAGATCATTCAGCCAGTCGTTGTCGGCCCGGAAAATTCCGGACGCCTCGAACAGGTTTTCCACGATCTTAGGGTTATAGTTGTCCTTTAAATATGGAATCAATTCGAGGCGAATCCGATTGCGCAGATAGTCGGTTTTCTCATTAGAAGAATCCTGACAGTAGGAAATGTTTCTGCTCCTCAAAAATTCGATCACTTCGGACCGGGAACATTCGAACAAAGGACGGATGTAGGGTGATCGAACGGGACTCATTCCCGCCAGTCCTGTAAGACCGGCACCGCGCAACAGATTCATCAGAACCGTTTCCACCTGATCGTCCATGATATGTCCCAGAGCCACTTTGTGAGCGCCGGTTTGCTTCCGGGCTCTTTCAAAAAATCCCAGGCGGATGTTGCGCGCAGTTTCCTGGAAGGATTGCTTCGCGGCGGCCTGTTCCGCCGGCACATCCTGCGATTCCATCACAGTTCGAATGTTGAGGGAATCGCCCAACTGTTGCACGAACCGGGCGTCCCGATCCGATTCGGCCCCACGGGCGCGGTGATTCAAATGAGCCACCACCAGTTCGATGCCCAGCTCCCGCTTCAGTGCGTGCAATCCATGGAGCAAAGCAACTGAATCGGGCCCACCGGAAACTCCCACCAGGACACAATCCCCTGTTGCGATCATTTTATGATCGGTGAGGGTCTTTTTAAATTTTTGAATTAAAGAATCCATTATTATTCGTCGTGCGTAACAGGGTCCGGCAAAGGGGGAAAACACAAAAGCAGGCAGGTTCGGCGCAGGATAGAATCACAAATAGTTCAAGAGCTCTTTTTTCTTGTGCTGGTATTCCCCTTCGGAAATTTTTTTGTTGTCGCGCAATTGTTTAAAGTATTTCAATTGATCCTCAAAAGTCTGAAACTTTGAAAATTCCGAGTTGCGTGGAAGTGTTCCACTGGGTTTCGACGGGTTTTGATGAGGTGGCGTTGCAACCGACTCATTCTGTTTAAGGAGACTGGGCTCGACCGCAATCTTCGGTTCGATCTTTTTGGCCTGTTCCACAACCGCGTGGGGAGGGGGCGCCAATTTGATCTGGATAAAGGCCTTATCCCTCAACTCCTGCAAATACGCCTTGGCCTCCCTTTGGAATTTTTCCTTCCGGAGTTTGTTTTCAATCTGCTTTTTTACCTCAGCCAGGGAAAGGGTTCGACCCGGAATGATTTTATCAACCTTAATGATGTGCAATCCGAAGGATGTTTTCACCAAACCGCTCACTTCGCCTTCTTTCAACCGGAAGGCGGCTTTTTCAAATTCAGGCACCATTTTACCGCGCTCAATTTCCCCCAAATCGCCGCCGGTGTTTGCAGTCACGTCTTCCGAAAATTCTTTGGCGATGGTTTTGAAATCACCCCCGGCCCGGATTTTTTGTAACGCCTGCCGGGCCTTTTGCTCTTTTAATCGCCGTTCCTTTTCAAAAAGATCCATATCCATTAGAAACAGGATATGCCGCAGTTTGAGTTTCTCAGGAACCCAGAACTCTTTTTGATGCTTCCTGTAATACTGATCGACTTCGGCATCACTGACAGCCGCCCGTTTGCGGACTTCATAATTCATCACCTGGCTGATCAAAATCTGGTTTCGAATATTGTTTTTATACTCGTCCATGGTTTTGGATTCAGACTCCAGCATTCGTTTCAAATCCTCATCCTTGAGGCCGTTGTTGCGCTTGATTTCTTCGATGGCTTGGGTCACACGGGCCTCGTCCACTTTCAAGCCGATATCTTTTCCTGCATCGATCATAAGCCTGTCTTCAATCATGCGTTGCAACTCTTCAAACCTCACCTTCTCTTCGGAGGGCAGGGGGTGCACATTCATTTTCTGGAGACTCATTATTTTAAAAACCGCACGTTCCTCCAGCTCGCTTTGGGTGATGATTTCCTTGTTGACCTTGGCAACAATGCGATCCACCGTGGCCGCCCATCCCGGAGCGGCAATCCACATGGCTCCGCAAAACACGCAGGCCACCCAGTGATTAAATTTTTTCCAGTACTTCATTTTTGATTATGATTTTCGATTTCTGTTTGATTTCTTCAAGCCATTGTTGAAACGCCAGCTCCTGAGCTTCCCTGAGCAACTTGGCGTGAATCTGCTTTTTGGACTCCTCAAAACTCATTTTTCGTTCGGGCTTCTTGTCGATCACCTTGAAGACATGAACACCGTAGGGGGTGCGGATGATATCGCTCACCTTATTGATTTTGAGTTTGAATACATCCTCAAACTCTTTGGGCATCTGCCCGGTTTCGAAATAACCCATATCGCCGCCCGTTTTGCCTTCCGGGCTCAACGAATGGTCCTTGGCCAGTTCCGAGAAGGATTTTCCCTTTCGGATCATTTTCAAAATTCTCCGGGCTTCGTCCTCGCTCTCCACCATAATATGGAGCGTCCGGACCTGCTCGCCTTTTTGAAACTCTTCCTTGTGCCTTTTAAAGTACTCCAAAAGGTCCTTTTCGCTGATTTGGATTTTACTGGTCAGGATTTCTTCGGTCAGCTTTTTGATCATCAAAATATCATTCTGCTTGGCGTTCCATGAATCCTGTGAAATTTCCTCGATTTCCAGCGATCTCTGAAACGATTCCTTATCATATCCTTCCTGGGACATCTCCAGATAAGTCATAAATTCCTGCCGCGACACTTTGATTCCCTGGCGCTCGGCCTCCTGGAGCAACAGGGCCTGCTTGATCAGTTCATTAAGCGAATTGGTCTTGAGCAAAATCCATTGCTCCGGCGGCAGGACGTCGTTTTTCTGGATCCGATATTTGCGCTTCGCCAATTTAAGCTCATCCTTGATTTCCTTTCGGGTGATGGGCTCATTGTTGACGATCGCAACGACATCGGACCCGCTCACATCCTCCTCGGATGCGGTTGAATTGCATCCGGCCCATAACCCGACAATCAGAACTGCCAGGCATATGCCCATAACTGCACGAATCGATATTCTGCTTATGATCTCAATTCTCATCCAGACATCCCATGAGCTTGATAAAATAAGAACAAATCAAACCGGATTCCTCTTTCCAGCCCTTATTGTTTAACTTCAAAACAATGCGGTATTCAGAAATCAATTGCATTCTCGAATCCAGGATAGCCATCAGTTTTGCAGATGAAAGGCGGGTCGAAGGATTGATCGTATAGGTGACTTGATGATGTCTCAATTTAACTTTGGATATATCCAGCCTTTGACAGTACAATTTGATTTCCAGCAAGACCAGCAGTTTTTCCACCTCTTCCGGAAATGACCCATAGCGGTCGGCCAATTCCACCTTGAGGGTTTTCAATCCTTCAAACTCGTCCAACAATTGCAGTCGCCGGTAAATCTCCAGCCTTTGATTCAAATCGGAAACATAATCTTTGGGAATGAAGCCTTTGAACTCCAGATTGATTTCGGGTTCAATTTTGGACTCAATTTTCTGCCCCTTCATTTCCCGAATAGCGTCTTCCATCATCTTACAATACAAATCGAACCCGATGGCGGAAATGTGGCCGGACTGATCGTGGCCCAGCATGTTGCCGGTTCCGCGGATTTCCATGTCCCGGGCGGCCAGCTGGAAACCCGCGCCCAGATCACTCATCTCCTCGATGGCGGTCAACCGTTTGCGGGCGTCTTCGCTGATCGCCAAGGCCCCCGGAATGAGAAGATACGCGTAGGCCTGATGCTTGTAACGCCCCACCCTGCCCCGAAGCTGATACAGTTGCGCCAGACCGAACTGGTCGGCATGGTTGATGATGATGGTGTTGGCGGACGGAATGTCCAGGCCCGACTCGATAATTGAGGTGCACAGTAAAAGATCGATTTCCTTGTCGATGAACTGCTTCATCACCTTCTCCAGCATCCGTTCCTGAAGCTGGCCGTGGGCGATCCCAATCGTAACTTCCGGGACAAGGTTCTTGAGCATTGCGGCGATCGAATGGATGCTCTGGACCTTGTTGTGCACAAAGTACATTTGCCCGCCGCGGTCCTTTTCCCGGAGAAGGGCTTCGCGGATGATCGCTTCGTCAAATTTCCTGACATAGGTTTTAATCGACAGGCGGTCGCTGGGCGGAGTTTCAATAACGCTCAAATCCCGCACGCCCATCAGTGAAAAATGCAGGGTCCGGGGAATCGGCGTTGCGCTCAGGGTGAGCACGTCCACCGAGGTCCTCAGCTGTTTCAGCTTTTCCTTATGCTTGACGCCAAAGCGCTGTTCCTCATCGATGATCACCAGACCCAGATCGGCGAACTCCACGTCCTTGGACAGCAACCGGTGGGTCCCAATGATGATGTCCACCTTCCCTTCTTTTAATTTCTTGAGGGTCTCTTTCTGCTGGCGGGGGGTGCGGAACCGGCTGACCAACTCAATTTGAACCGGGTGCATGTGAAACCGTTCGTGAAACGTGCCCCAATGCTGTTGCGCCAGAATGGTGGTGGGGACCAGAACAGCCACCTGCTTTTTGTCCAACACCGCGTTGAAGGCCGCCCGCATGGCCACCTCGGTTTTACCGTAACCCACGTCGCCACAGATCAGCCGGTCCATGGGTTTTTCCCGTTCCAGATCCTCCAACACGTCTTCAATGGCTTTCAACTGATCTTCGGTCTCGACGTATTCGAACGAGTCCGCAAAATCCTGCATCAGAACCGAGTTGTGTGAAAACTTGTGTCCCTTGGCCATTTCCCGCGCGGCGTAGATTTTTAACAACTCTCCGGCGAGCTCTTTCAGCGAATCCTTGATTTTTTTCTTTTGACGTTTCCATTGAGTGCCGCCCAACCGGCTCAACGGGGGATTCTCATCCCCCGCTCCCATATATTTCTGAATGGCAGCCAGCCCGTCCATGGGGATGTAAAGCTTTTGATCGTCCGCATAAAAAATTTCCAGGAACTCACCGCCGCCCACTCCGGTAGTCAACTCCCGGGTGCGGGTGTATTGGCCGATTCCGTAATCGACATGCACCAACAGGTCACCTTCCTTCAAATCCTTGAAGCCGCGCTGAAAAGGAATGGAACGCGATTTGCGGCGATGGCGGTGTTTGTGCGTCCTTCCGAAAATTTCGTGCTCGGCGACAAACACCGCATCCAATCCGGGAAACTGAAATCCCTGACTGATAAAACCGGTTTCGACCGGGAGGTTCATTTCCTTATCCACCAGCAACTCGTTCATGCGCCGGACGTGCCCCTTGGTGGGTGCGGCCACCGTCACCGCAAAACCTTTATCCAGCCATTGTGCGGCGTGGTCCGCAAACAGATCGAACCTGCCCTGAAACGGCGGGATCGGCTGGACCCGAAAGCGCGTTGAGGCGGCTTCTTCCTCTTCCGAAAGTTTCAGGGTATTGAAAGTCACTTGAGGCCGGGATTGAACCACCTTCAAAAATGTGTCGGTCGAAAGATATAGATCATCCGGATCGGCGGCGACATCACCCCGGTCCACACAACGATGGTACTCTTCCTCGACCAACTCTTCGAACTGGCCGCATTTCTCTTTCAATAATTCCAAATCGTCCAGAACGATCAAAGTATTTTCAGGAAGATAATCGAACAGGCTTTCCCGCTCGTCAAAAAAGAAGGGCGCCAGCATCTCCATTCCGGAAAATTTTTTCAGGTTCTCGAGCTTCTCCACCAACTCCTTGAAACGGGAAATCTCCACCTCATGGTCCCGGCCGTATTGCAAAATCTTTTCCATCCCGCCCTGATAATCCTTTTCAGTCAAACACAATTCCCGTAAGGGAAGAATTCTCACATGATCGCAGTCTTCGATGGATATCTGAGAGCTCACCTCGAACTTCCGGATGGACTCCACTTCGTCGCCGAAAAATTCAATGCGGACGGGATGCGGCTGATGGGATTGAAAGACATCCAGAATGTCGCCCCGCGAACTGAACTGGCCCCGTTCCTCCACCAGGTGCGAGCGGCTGTAGCCGTTATCGACCAGGCACATTTCGAACACATCCCGGTCGAGAGTTTGACCCTTCCGAATGTCGTAGGTCAGGTTGCGGAGAGAGGCGCGGGGCATCAGATACTGCAACGCCGACTCCACAGGCACCACCAGAATCGGACACTGATTCTCCATCAACGCGTTTAAAGTGGCGAGCCGTTCGCCGGACACCTCGCTGAACGGAGACAGCGGTTCATAGGGCAGCAACTCCCAGGTCGGGAAACAATGGGGGACCACCCGTACCTTTTCGTGATGGAGGAAAAACCGCAGGTCCGAAAGCCAGGTTTCCGCCTGAATGGGATCTGCGGTGATGACGACTTGCGGGCGCTTGGTGCGTTTCCACGCCTGGGCCAGCAGATACGCCCGCGAGGAACCCGTCAACCCCTCAACGTTCACGGAATGGTCCAGGGTCTTGAGAGATGCCAGCAATTCGTTCCATGGGTCGGCTTTCAGCGGGTGACTGGACAAGGTCGAAGAGGCGGGTGAATTCATCAGGATTTCACAAAAGGTTTGGCTTTATCAGGGAGCAAGTGATGCCACTTGGGCTTTCCTTCGGGTTTGAAATTGACGGTGACCACGAACGAATCGCCCTCATAAAAGTTCAATTTGAAGTTTCCGCCACCGAAGCGTTCCAGAATATAAGCCTCTGCAGTCTCGCGAAAGCTATTGAACTCGTCCAGCGTAAACTGGGCGATCTCGTAGAAATAAAGGGACACGCCTTCATGCACCCCGGCGAGCAGGGTCAGCCGGAGTTTCTTATAGATTTCCTCAAACCGCTGGTCGCACTCCTGCTGGGTCGGGTCGCGTTTCAGTTCCCGGCGAAGTTTGGGTTTGTAATAATCTCGAAAAGCCTGTTTAACCCACATGGTCCTTTAAATCCCGAGGGATTAAAATTTTCCTTTTTACACCATCGAACCGGCCGGGCGCAATGATAAATGACCGCAAACCGATATAACTTATTGATTTATAACATGAAGCTTGATCTCAAACAACCGGGCTTTACGGCCAGGCAGGGGAAAACTGATTGCCGTCAGAATGAAGTTCCCCTATACTCCCGATCCAATTCCATCGGACCATTATCCCTGATTTTATTAAATTATGGCCTCCAATACCAACAAGGAAATCGTGAAAATCGGCCTGGTCCAAATGGCCTGCAGTGAAGACTCCAAGGCCAATGTGCAGCAGGCCGAAGCGGGCATCCGGAAGGCCGCGGAACAGAAAGCGCAGATCATCTGCCTGCAGGAGCTGTTTCAGACCCGTTA
>SMVT01000109.1 GCA_004357365.1 Nitrospina sp. | reverse complement strand
GGACCAGTCTGGCGGTGAAAGCCAACAGAATCAGGACCAGTCTGGCGGTGAAAGCCAACAGAATCAGGACCAGTCTGGCGGTGAAAGCCAACAGCCCCAGAAACCAGAGGAATCCCGAAAGACGTAATGTCCGAGGAACAGTGACATATGTCGGGGGCCTTAGCGCTCCCGGTTTTTTGTATTCTTGGCCTTTAGAAGGCAGCTCACCATACTGAGCAACTCCTCGGATTTATCTTTTTGAAAGGTCTCAGTTCTATTATCGATTGAGAAGGGACGGGTGAGATTCAAAAAAACCGGCTCAAACTGAAACTTCCTTGATCTGGACTTCGACCTTGAGTTGCTCGGTACCTCCGCCCTTAAAAATGGTTCCGCTGACGGGCGTGGCGTCCCGATAGTTTCTTCCGCAGGCCACGCGTATATGATCCTGCGCCACCATACAGCCGTTGGTGGGGTCGAACCCACGCCAGCCTAAATATGGTAGATACACTTCCACCCAGGCGTGGGAGGCATCGGACTGGAGTTTGTTTTCATAATCGCCTCCCGTGTAAATATAGCCCACCCGGTATCTCGCTGGCAGGTTCAGCAAGCGACACAGGCATATGAACAGGTTGGCGAAATCCTGGCATACGCCCTTTCGTATAGAGAAAACCTCAAACGCCGTGGTCTCAAGAAAGGTGATGCCAGGAACGTAGGCGAAGTCTTCATGGATCTTCTTATTCATATCCATCAGGCTGTCGATCAGATGGGCATCGTTGCGCTCCACAAAACTCATGGCAAAATCAGTCAACTGCCGGAGTTGCGTTTCCGGGAGTTCGGGAGGTAGCAGATAGGGAAGCATCATCTGTCGTTGCCAGGGCATCCACACAAGCGGAATCTGGGAGCGGCGCATGGTCGGGGTGTGGTCGTCCGGGGAACAGGAGTAGACCTTGACCCGGCTTTTGGTTTTGACCAAAAGCTTCGTGTAGGCATGAGTGATATCGTAATGAATCGACTGATTTGCAAATACATCTTCAAATTGCAACAGTTCGCCGTCGACCGAAAGTTCCAGCGTGGATTGCACCACCTCCTGAATCGCGTCTTCCACCGGATTCAGGCGAAAGGTATGGGTACTGTGCTCGACGGGAACGGAATAGTTGTATTCCGTAAGGTGGGCGATGTCGTAGGACCGGTATTTCAGTGAAATCCCATCCGGAGAATGGGTGAGAGACTTAATATTGATGATATTCGAAAAGCTTTCCGTTACGGTGGCCTCCACAGCAACGGTTTGCGTGCTGGTTTGGGATTGCTCCGCCTGCTGGGAAACGAACAGCTCCGTTTCCTTCGCGGCCTCTTCTTTTACCGCCGGGGGATTTTCGGCCACGGTGTGCGGAGCCTTGGTTTTAGCTTCAGCGGGCAGGCTATCCCAGTAAACCGCCCCTCTACGGACGATGATGAGACGCCCGGGCTCCATGGGCTGGAAGGAGGCCCCATCTAACTGGAAGGACGTAACCAGGAAAACGGTGCGCAACGAATCGCGCGGGTCTTCCAAGTTTAGGGAAACCAGCTCGGACTCGAAAACGGGCGGCTTTTCGGAAGGCAGCACTCTGTGAAAGTAAAGGTTACGCTCCGAATTTTTCCCGTGGTAAATGGCCAGGCTCCTGCCGTCGCTCACGACAAGGTCGACGGTCCCCAACTCGTCTAGCTCCTCCATCCACGCTAAAAGTTCGCTGCCCCTGATGTCGGTCAACCCTTTCGCGGACCCAGCCAGGAGTTTGCCCAGCAAGAAGCAGAACGCCAACTCGGAATCGGTTTTCCCCATAGGTTCCAGAAGACCGGACGGATCGTTATGCAGTTCCTTCAGGGCGGTCCGGTCCAGCTGGCCGTTGTGCAGGAAAAGCCAATCGTAGCCGCCAAAACTCTGCCGGAACGGCTGAGTGTCGTGCTGGGTATATTCTTTGCCCGACCCCTTCACCTTGCACATAAAAATGGTGGAACGAAAACTGGTCCCATCCTGGAGCGCGTTCAGCAAGGCCTGGGTGTCATTGGCCATGGCGTCCTTTATTATGGAGGCCCCGTAGTCGTCGTTGGGATACCAGCCAAACCCCCAACCCGGAGTTTTAAGGGCCTTGGAATTTTCGCCGGCCTTGAGCTTGATGGTAGGGGAGCCCAGGCAATCAAAATTAAGTGCTAGAATTTCTCCGAACATTTCCCGTTTCGATATTTTGTTAATAATTTAAAATTTCTACAGTTATTCTATCTCTTTTTATTCATATAACAATTAAATTATTTTGCGGTAAATAAATTTTTGGGAATTTAAATCCCTGGAATTTTCTTCAAAAACTAAGCTTTTGAATCATTAGGATTTAATTCATAAGCTTTCTTAGCAAATGGCCTTGCCTCTTCTGGACTTCCTAAATGCATTTCTGCCTTCTTAACTTACGTGATCTTTTTTCTAAGGTCTAACGTGTGAGGGAATTCCGGGTTAATCTCGGTGGGAGGGATCTTACATTTATTAGGCGAATGCCCCATGGTTTGGAACCGGGAAAGGCATCGTGCTTCGGCCGCCTCCGCGCTTGCGGGAAGATCTTCCTCATTGCGTCCGCCTTGGTGTTCGACAAAATAGGTACAGCCTCCAATGGAACGGTTATAGCGGATATCGATAACGTCAAAAACAAGCGGCGAGTTGATGGGAAGCGTGGGGTGCAGGCCGGACGGGTAGGACATTGCTTTAAATCTGACGCCGGCAATAAACGTCCCACTTTCGGAAGTCGGTTTCAAAGGAAGACGGCGACCGTTGCAGGTAACGACATAACGGGAATCAATAAACCCTTCTGTTTTTACTTGCAGGCGTTCCACCGCCGCATCCACGCCCCGGCTCACGGCTCCCTGGTAGAGCTCTTCTCCCATGACGTTCCACGCCTCGAGTGCCATTCTCAATTCCAATTTGATAGGACCTATTTGGGTCGACCCGTATTTTGGGAATCTGAATTCTAAAAATGGCCGGAACCAGTCCAACTGAAAAGAATATCCGTTTGAACGCAACAGCTGGATCACGTCGGATAAATCCTCCCAAAGTCGCTGAGGAAGCATGAACTGGTCGTGCAAACGGGTTCCCCAACGGATCAGTTTTTGACGGTAAGGCGTTTTCCAAAAACAGGCTATGCATGCCCGCACCAAAAGCGTCATGAGCAGACTCATCTGAGGGTGAGGGGCCATTTCAAACCCTCGCATTTCTAATAGGCCCAACCGCCCCGTATCGCTGTCGGGGCTGTAGAGCTTATCGATGCAAAACTCCGCTCGATGGGTATTGCCCGTTAGGTCGGTAAGCAGGTTGCGGAACAACCGGTCGACCAGCCAATAAGGCACTTTTTCTTTTTCGGAAATTTGGTCAAAGGCGATTTCAAGCTCATAAAGCGATTCGTGCCGCGCTTCGTCTATACGAGGCGCCTGACTGGTTGGCCCAATGAACAGTGATGAAAAAAAGTATGACAAAGACGGGTGGTTTTGCCAAAAGATAATTAAACTTTTAAGCAAATCCGGACGCCGCAAAAAAGGACTGTCTTCCGGAATTGCCGCCCCAGTGACAAGGTGATGTCCTCCCCCGGCGCCGACGCGCCGCCCGTCGGGTTGAAATTTCTCGGGGGTGAGCCGCGCCAAACGGGCTTCTTCGTAGATGGTTTGGATGATGTCAACCAACTCGTTCCAGCTTCCGGCGGGTTGCATATTGATTTCTAAAACCCCGGGATCGGGCGTGATCTTAAAATACTGAATCCGATGGTCGGCTGGAGGACCGTATCCCTCCAGGACAACTGGAGTGTCTAGTTGTTTGGCGATATTCGCAATGCGCCCAACCAATTCCAAAAAATGTTCGATATGCGAGATAGGAGGCAAAAACAAATGCAACTTGCCTTCCCGGCTCTCCGTACATATAGCGTGTCGGACTAAACCTGTGGGGTCGTTCTCGAAGGATTTAGAGCTTGCCTTGGAAGCTTTTGGTCCCTCCGACGTTAAATCCACAAAGCGATACTCCATAGCTGGAAGATCGCCGGTTTGCTGAAAAGGATTTCTTTTTGCAAAAGTTTCTTCTTCCACCCCCGGCACAAGGGGCAAACTGTGCAACGGCAGGCGCAATCCTATTGGAGAATCGCCGATGGTTAAGATGAGACGATCCGAACGAAACTTCCAAAAGTTGCTGATCCATTGATTTTTTTTCTGGGAATAACTCAGGGGCAACACATAACCCACCGGATCGGCGAGATGGCTATCCAGCAATTTTTGCAGGCGTTTTCTTTCGGTTTTTTCAAACAAATCTGTTTTGTAGATATCGCCCTCGATGGGCAGGCGGTTCTCTTTCCAAAGATAATACGCCGCGTCCTCTCTTGCAGGCAAAATGGCATGAATGGGAATGCCTAGGGATTGGGCCAGACGAGACATAAACCGTTGCGCGGTTTTGACGTCGTGACCATAATCCTTGCCGGACTCCGCAAACAGAGAGTCGTCTTTCCAAATAGGTTTGCCGTCTTTCCGCCAGTAACAATTAAACGACCAGCGGGGCAATATTTCTCCCGGATACCATTTCCCCTGCCCGTGAAACAGCAATCCGCCTGGCGCAAAGCGTTCTTTTAACCTTAAAAGCATGTCGTTGCCGCGTTCTTTTTTTCCCTCGCCCAACGCCTCAATCTTCCATTCCGCGCTTTCGCGGTCGTCAACCGAAACAAACGTGGGTTCCCCGCCCATCGTAAGACGCGCGTCATGCGTCTCCAAATCCCGATCCACCTTTTGCCCCAAGGCGTTGATTTCGGCCCACTGCGCTTCGGCGTAAGGCTTAGTCACGCGGCGGTCTTCTTCGATGCGAACGATGGACATTTCAAAATCCATATTGGACTCGCAAGCTTCCATAGTTCCGGTAATGGGCGCCGCGCTGGATGGGTTGGGGGTACAACATAAGGGGATATGCCCTTCGGCGGCAAAAAATCCGGAGGTTGGATCGAGCCCCACCCACCCCGCTCCTGGCAAATAGACCTCTGTCCAAGCGTGCAAGTCCGTTACGTCTTCCTGCGGTCCCGGCGGTCCGTCAAGAGGCTTGACATCGGGTTTCAGCTGGGCCAGATAGCCCGAGGCAAAACGGGCGGCCAGACCGCGGCGGCGGAGTATTTGGCATAAGAGCCAAGCCATATCTCTGCACGATCCGGATTTCAATTGAAGAGTTTCCTGGCAGGTTTGGATTCCCGGTTCCAAACGAATGATATACTTTAAATATTCGTTCAGCGTTCGGTTGACGTTGACCAGAAAATCATTGGTCGTCTTTTCCCTTTCAGGCAAGGTTTTAAGAAACTGATTGAGTAACGGTCCGTTTTCTTTAACCTCCAAATAAGGCTCCAACTCATCTGCCAACCAGGGTTCGTACTTGAAAGGAAACGCCTGCGCATAATCCTCTAAAAAGAAATCAAACGGATTGAAAGCGCGGATTTCGGCAACAAGATCCACTTCAATCTGGAACTCCTTTATCTTTTCAGGAAAAATAACGCGCGCCAGAAAATTTCCAAAAGGATCCTGTTGCCAATTGAGGAAATGTTTTTTTGGCGAAACTTTTAAAGAATAGGATTGAATTGGAGCCCGCGTATGAGGAGCGGGCCGTAAGCGGATCGTTTGCGGCCCCAGCTGGATGGGTTTATCGTATCGATAACGGGTCGAATGATATAACGCAATCTGAATTGTCATAAGGTTATAAGTAACAAAATATGAAAAAGATTTCCATCCAACAATAACCCCGCCCCAATTCCGCCCCTGACTTCATCGCAAATAAAACGTCATTGAATGTGATATCCGGAGCGATTTGAGTCTGTCAACTTCTTGATTGCAAAGAAGTTTTCGGAAATCGCGTTGCCCAGATTGTTTAAGTCGGATTGGATATCATCCAGAAATTCATGCAACCCGATTGACATGACTTCGCTCACGTTGGAGTAGTTGAGCTTGCCGGAAAGTTTTCCAAACTGCCTCTCCAGTTCGTTGTTGAAAGTACCCATTGGCGTACCCGTGATCCTGAACAAGGCCCGTTCTGCGTGGTTGACACCGTATAGTATCGACCGGGGAAACTCCCGGTCAAAAATTAGGAAGTCGACGATAT
>SMVT01000108.1 GCA_004357365.1 Nitrospina sp. | reverse complement strand
TGTTGCCCTGCAGGTAGGACAGGAACATGGCCAGGATCAGCGGCACCGTTCCCACCGCGATCACGATGGCGATCAATTTATTCTTTAATCCTAACCGTAAGAAAGAAAATGGGTTACGCGTGGCTTGGGGTTTATCCGTCATGGTCACCCTAAAGAGTGAGCTGGACCTGCCTATCAAAAGGAATATAGGTCCATAGGCTCGAAATTTCATGTTTTTTAAAAAAAAGTGGCGGGTTTTTATCGCGGGGTCTATTATAGCGAAACGATTAGTGCTTCCTCGAGGGGGGAGGGGTTTGTTGTCAGGGATGTACAATCTGGAATTTGAGTCCATCACACTAATCCGGGGAACCTTATTCACCTTAATTCACCTTTTTCAGGAGATTGACCAATGGCTAAAGGAAAAATACTGGTTGTGGATGATGAACCTGACGTTCGCGATGTGATTCGGCTCCAGTTGGAGGGGAGAGGACTCAACGTATAGGAAGCGGTGGACGGGCAGGACGCTATCGACATTCTCAAATCAGGGGACAATATGGTGAATTGCGGGGTGATCTTGTGCGATATTCGAATGCCCAGGGTCAATGGGGTGGAATGCATTCAATATATTAGAGAACAAGCACCGGGAATTCCCATTGTTGTCATCACCGGATATCCAGATACGGAACTGGCATCCGATTTACTTAAAAAGGGTGTCAAGGATTTCTTGGTCAAACCCGTGGCAAAAGAAAAATTATTAGCGGTGGTGGATGGACTGATCGCCGCCGGGAAGGAAATTAATTTTTAATCGATAACAACCTCCGGGTTCAGGGATGTGGGGCTTTACAATCTACGCGGTTGCAAAGCCTTTTTTTTTCGTCTAAATTGGTCCTTCCTTATGAAAATGATCAAATGTTACATTCGGTACGAAAAGCTGGAAGCGGTGCGGGAAAAACTGTTTGCCCTGGGGGTTCCCGGGATGTCGGTGGCCGAGGTCAAGGGCATCGGCAAACCCCTGAGCCAGATGGGGTCCGACCCCGATCCCGAAAAGAGCAAGGTTCCCCTGTTCCATCCGCGGATAGAGATTTCCTTGGTCCTGGAAGACGAAAGCGTCGATGAAGTGGTCGATGCCTTGGTCGCCACCCTGCGGACCGGCAACCTGGGCGACGGCAAAATATTCGTCCAGTCGGTGGAAGAGGCCATCCGGGTGCGCACCGGGGAAAAAGGAACCCAGGCTTTATATTAGAGTGGGACCCTGAATGACCGGTTTTAATCCCGGGAACCTTTCGCGCCTCGATGCCGGCTCATGCCCATGTCCCTGATTGCCGATAACCTGAGTTCCGTCCAAGAACGCATGGCGCAGGCCGCCCAAAAATCGGGACGCCATCCCGAAGAGGTGCGCCTGGTGGCGGTGACTAAAACCGTGCCCGTTGAACACATTGCCGAGGCCGGCAAGATCGGTGGATGCGTGTTCGGCGAGAACCGGGTGCAGGACGCGCGTCCCAAAATCGAAACCCTCGGGACCGAACACTACCGCTGGCATTTCATTGGGCATTTGCAGAGGAATAAAGTAAAGTATATTCCCGGCTTGTTCGAATTGATTCATTCGGTCGACAACCCGGAACTGGCCGAGGAAATCCACCGGCACAGCCTGAAGCACGGAACGGTCACCCCGGTGCTGATCCAGGTCAACGTGTCCGGAGAGGCCGGCAAATCCGGAGTCGCGCCCAGCGATCTGGAAGCACTGCTGGAGAGGGTGACGCATTTGAACGGCATTGCCGTCCGGGGATTGATGACGATTCCGCCGTTCGATCCGGACCCGGAACCATCGCGAAAACATTTCGCCGCTTTGCGGAAATTGCGGGACCGGATGCGGTCGCTGGAGATGGAAAATATATCCATGGATGAATTGTCCATGGGCATGTCGAACGATTTTGAAGTGGCGATCGAAGAAGGCGCCACCTGGGTGCGGGTGGGCACCGCCATTTTCGGTGCGTGGGATACCGGTTAATGAAGCCAAGGAACAAGGAGATGCGGTTGTGCTGAAAAGTAAAAAAATAGGATTCATCGGCGGCGGCAATATGGCCGAAGCCCTGATCAAGGGTTTGTTGTCGGCTTCGTTCATCGAAGCCAAAAACCTGATGGTGTCCGACGTCTCCGCTGAACGGCTGAAGTGGTTGCGCAAGCAGTATCACGTCAAAATCACCGGGGACAACCGCGAGTTGGCGAAAAAATGCGATATCCTCCTTCTCGCGGTCAAACCGCAGGCCATGAACGAGGTGTTGGAAGAAATTGCCGAATGGGTCGACCATAAAAAACTGGTCATCTCCATCGCGGCGGGTGTTCCCATCAAGGCCATCACAGACCGGTTGAGTCCGGACGGCAAGAAAAAACTGGGAGTGGTGCGCACCATGCCCAATACCCCGGCGCTGGTTCTGGAAGGAGTGACCGCGCTGGCGGCCAGCCACAAGGTCTCCGCCGCCGATCTCAAGGTTGCCCACCGGATTTTTGAGGCGGTCGGAAAAACGGTCGACGTGAGTGAAGCGAATCTCGACGCGGTGACCGGGTTGAGCGGCAGTGGACCGGCCTACATTTTCATGATCATCGAAGCGTTGTCCGACGCCGGAGTGAAGATGGGCCTGTCGCGTGACGTGTCGAACATCCTCACCCTGCAGACCGTGCTGGGGTCGGCCAAACTGGCGATGCAAAGCGGTAAGCATCCTGGCGAGTTAAAGGATATGGTCACCTCCCCCGGCGGCACCACCATCTCCGGTCTGCATACCCTGGAAAAGGGAGGACTGCGGACCACGCTCATGAACGCCGTCGAGGAAGCCACCAAACGATCCCAGTGGCTCGGCCAAAACTCAGAAAACAACCACCCGCACAAAAAAAAGAAGTAGCCGCCCGCGGATTTTTACCCCGAATAGTTAACAGACTCGAGACCCCGGCCCATATTTATGATGGGAGCGGGCAATGGGGCCGGTTCCTGTTATAGCCGGCGGGTAGTGGAATGAAATAGAAGTAAGGTAGGTTTTACCGGCTATAAGGTTGTTGGGGTTGCCTCCAAATACAGTGGGATCGGATTGGGGGCAACCCCGGGGATCTTTTTTCCGCAGAGGATGCGGAGGAAAGGGCGGCGAACCGCCGCTGGCAATCCTTTTTCCGTGTTCCCTGTTCCGGTTTGTATCCTGCCATCCCGTTATCCTGTCTGCTTGGTTTTCTCCGCGTCCTCTGCGATAAATTCCATCCTGTGATCCTTTACAGGCGGCCCTTGCCCTTGTATTTCTGCCATTCCCCCCAGCCGCACAGGCCCAGCCCGGCGAACAGAATCCAGGTGGGATGCAGCACTTTTTCAGGATCGTTGATATACAGGATCAGCATCAGCACCACCCCGGCCATGGTGATGATCAATCCCCAGTACATCTTTTCCATGCCCTGGATGAACAGGTCCGGGTCTTTCATTTTGTTGCGGATTTCGGGCTTCAGTTGAAAACGGAACATGTTATTTTCCTCCGCCTCCCGAGGAGAGGGCTTCATTCAAGCGCCCGGAGCGGAATCCTTCCGGGTCGACCGTCACCACACTAAAACCGATTTCCAGAAACCGTTGGCGGACCGGCTCGAACAGGTTTTCCCTGTAAAAGCGCGGCAAGTCTTCCTTGAGGAGTTCGATTCGCGCCGAATCCCCGAAATGCCGCACCCGCATTTGCCGGAAACCGAGGGCGATCAAAAAATCCTCAGCATGTTCGATCATCGCCAGTTTTTCCGGAGTGACGGGCTGTTCGTAGGGGATGCGTGAGGACAGGCAGGGCATGGCCGGTTTGTCCCACACCGGGAGGCCCAATTGCCGGGCCAGATCGCGCACGTCCTGTTTCGTGAACCCGGCTTCGCACAGCGGACTGCGCACTCCCGCCTCGCGCGCGGAGACCAGGCCGGGCCGGTGATCCCCCAGGTCGTCCATGTTGGTGCCGTTGACTATATGGCTCAAGTTCTGCCGATGGGCGATCTCCCGCAGTCGGGAATACAATTCGGTTTTGCAGTAATAGCACCGGTTGACCGGGTTCGCCGCGTAATCGGGAGAAGCGACTTCCGCGGTGTCGATGATCTGATGCTCGACCCCGAGAGTGTTCGCAAGCTCCGTCGCCGCTTCCAGTTCGCGCCGGGCCAGGCTGGCGGAGTTTCCCGTCACCGCCAGCGTCCTGCCGTTCAGCACCGAATGCGCCACCGCCAGCACCAGGGCGCTGTCGACCCCTCCGGAATAGGCGACCGCCACACGGCCCATCTCCCGGAACAGGGATTTCAATTTCTCGTGTTTTTGTTGAAGCGTCATGAGGGGATCAGAGGGGTTTAAAGTGACATCAAATTACCACAAACCGGGCGGGAAAAAAATATCCGGGAGCAAGAGGGGTTGCTCCCGGATTCGGAGGAGGTAAAACGGTAAAGAGAAAACGTACTATTGATAGAAGTATACCTCCAAATTTCGAATATAAAAGTTTTTCTGTAAATCTGGCATACCCTGGATTTCCTTTCCGCAGAGGATAACCCGTGATCCGGGTAAATGTTTACAAGGTTATAAAAATCAATGGTCTTTGGGAGGCTCTTGAGGATCCGGGCAGGGGACGGATAACAAAAATTACAGGAAACTGCAAGGCCCAGTGCTCACTTTGGATTGCGGGCGGGGGGTGGCCCGGAGCAAATTTCGCTGGGGCGTTTGGGCGAATCAAACCGTTATCTTCGCATGCCAGAGTAAAATATTACCAGCGAAGGTACTTCGCCGGTAGACGGCGGCGAATCGCCGCGGATAATTTTAAAATCCTGAATTGCGAACGGGGATCATCGATAAGCGGTTAACCGTCAGCCCATTCCATCCCTCGGTAGAGGGTTAGCCGCCGATGGCGTGCATGGCACGGACCGGCCGCTCGAAACTGTCGAGGTTGATCTTGTGGCCGGGTTCCTTGGTCACCAGCGCCGCCCGGATTCTCTGTTCGATATCCCCATCGGTAGCGCCGGAGCGGATCAACTCCTTGAGGTTATGCTCGTTGGTGGAGAACAGACAGGTGCGCAGTTTGCCGTCCGCGGTCATGCGGATGCGGTTGCAATAGTCGCAGAACGGGTTGCTGACGGCGGTGATGATACCGATTTTTCCTTTGCCGTCGGCGAAAGAGTATTCGCTGGCCGGGCCGATCTCCAGGGAGTCCTTGATCGGCACCAGTTCGTACCGCTGGTTGATGAGGTCCAGAATCTCGTGGCCGAACAGCACCTTGTCGCGCTCCCAGATCTGGTCGGCGTCAAGCGGCATGAACTCGATGAAGCGGACTTCGAAGCCCTCGCTCCGGCCCATCTCCACCAGTTTCAGAATTTCCGTTTCCGAGAAATTCTTCACGGCGACCGCATTAATTTTGATGGATTTGAATCCGACCTTGCGGGCTGCGGCCAGGCCGTCCAGCACCTGTTGCAGGCAGTCGCGCCGGTTGACGTGCGCGAATTTCTCCGGATCCAGGGCATCGAGGCTGATATTGAGGCGTCGCAGTCCCGCATCCTTCAAGGCCTGGGCCTGATCCTTCAGGAAAAAGGCGTTGGTGGTCATCGCGATATCCTCGATGCCCTCCAACCCGTCCAGCATTTGTATCAGGGTGGGCAGGTTTTTCCGCAACAGCGGTTCGCCGCCGGTCAGACGCAGGCGGTAGATCCCCATTTTGGACACGACCCGGGCCACCTGCGTGATTTCCTCGAAGGACAGCAATTCGTCCCGGTCCATGAACTCGACGTTGTCTGCCGGCATGCAATAGGTACAACGGAAATTACAGCGGTCGGTAACGGAGATGCGGAGGTTGACGATCGTCCGCCCCATGCCGTCAATCAGTATCGGTCTTTCTTTTTGAGTGGCTTCGGCCATAAGCCTGTCTTTCGTATGCTGCAGTACCAGGGAAAAAGCTCCGCTGGGGGAGGATCGTGTTTAAAAACCTATCGGAAAAAGTTGAGGAAATTATACTCTTTTTTTTCGGGCGGATGCACCAAAATAGTGGAAAACCGCCGAATTCCCGTGAGAACCGGCAACCCCCCCTCAACGATCTCAAAATTTCCTCTTTTTGCTGGATTTTCCCTTGTACAAATGGTGTCCTGCGGGAGGGCATTTTGCCTGAAAAACGCCATTTTCCCTGAATTTATAAGACCTTTCGCCCTCGGGCGGCATCTAATGGTCGACTGCGATCAACCGAATATTTATTTATTATTCGGGATTCCCACTGACTTTTGATATAAAATAGAGCTCGAATCAATAAACGTTCCGGGGTAAGGTCCTTTTTTTTCCTGTTATTTAGACGGCTCCCGGGTGAAAGGATAAAGATGTCCGTAATCGAAGAGGAATATTCCGAAAAATTCGAAACCGCCGCCAAGAGTCCGAAGAGCCGGGGGGCCTATTACCAGGAAGAAGCCGCTGAAAAAGGGATGGCCCTGGTCGAAGCCAAGTTCAAGGACATGAAGTTGTACTGGCTGGTGGATATCGAAGAAGACCGGATCTACAGCGCCAAGTTTTTCGCGTATGGCGGCAAGGTATCGGTGGCCATCGGCGAGACGCTGTCGGCCATGGTTGAGAACCTCACGCTGGACGAGGCTTGTTCTCTCCTGGGTGCCGATATCGAGCGCGCGCTGAGGGACGATCCCGATGTGCCCGCCATACCGGAATCGAAAAAACTGGCGTTCGGCAACGTGCCGGAGCTGTTGAAAATCATTAAGGAAAACTACCCCGCCGCCCAGGCTGTCGCCCAGGCGGCCGCGGGAGTGAATAAGGAAGCTGGCAAGCCTGCCGGGATCAAGGAATTGACCCTGCAGGAACAGGCCTGGATGGAGCTGAGCGAGGAAGATCAGATTCAGCAGATCAATATGGTGCTGGACGAGAAAATCCGTCCGGCGCTCATGAACGATGGCGGCAACGTGCAGGTGCAGGAAGTGGTGGATGGCGAAAAGATCATCATCCAATACCAGGGCGCCTGCGGCAGTTGCGGATCGTCCATTGGCGGCACCCTGTCTTTTATCGAGCAGACCCTGCGGAGGGAAATTTACAAGGACCTGCAGGTGACGCCCACCATGGATGTGACATTCTGATTCCCCTGAGGAATTAAGGAGTACTTATAATGACGGATGAAGCGAATTCCAAAACCACCAGCGTCGAAGAGGTTCTGGAAAACAATGAATACAAATACGGATTCACGACGGATATCGATACCGATACCCTGCCCAAGGGTCTGAACGAGGACGTCGTCCGCATCATTTCCGAGAAGAAAAAAGAGCCGCAGTTCATGCTCGACTTCCGTCTCAAGGCGTACCGGAAGTGGCTGACCATGAAGGAGCCGGCTTGGCCGAACGTGCATTACCCGCGGATCGATTTCCAGGACATCTCCTATTATTCCGCGCCGAAGCAGAAGAAAAAACTGGATAGCATCGACGAAGTCGATCCGGAACTGCTCCGCACCTTTGAGAAGCTCGGCATTCCGCTGGACGAACAGAAACGGCTGTCCAACGTGGCGGTCGACGCGGTATTCGACAGCGTCAGTGTCGCCACCACCCACAAGAAGAAGCTCATGGAAGTGGGCATCATTTTCTGCCCCATGTCTGAGGCGTTGCAGGAATATCCCGAACTGGTCGAACAGTATCTGGGCACCGTCGTTCCGGTCGGCGACAATTTTTACGCCGCGCTGAACAGCGCCGTGTTCACCGACGGTTCGTTCGTCTATATTCCTCCGGACACCATTTCGCCGATGGAATTGTCCACCTACTTCCGCATCAATACGGAAGAGACCGGCCAGTTCGAGCGCACCCTGATCGTGTGCGCCGAGAACAGTTACGTGTCTTATCTCGAAGGCTGTACCGCGCCGCAGTTCGATACCAACCAACTGCATGCCGCGGTGGTGGAGCTGGTAACGTTCAAAAACGCCGAGATCAAGTACAGCACGGTTCAGAACTGGTACGCCGGCGATCCCGAAACGGGCAAGGGCGGCGTCTTTAATTTCGTCACCAAGCGCGGCAAGTGCCTCGGCGACAACTCCAAGATTTCGTGGACGCAGGTGGAAACCGGTTCCGCCATCACTTGGAAATATCCCAGCTGTATCCTGCAGGGCGACAATACCCAGGGCGAGTTTTATTCCGTGGCGCTGACCAACGGCCACATGCAGGCTGATACCGGCACCAAGATGATTCACATCGGGAAAAACACCAGGTCCAGTATCATCTCCAAGGGGATTTGCGCCGATCATTCCAGCAACAGCTACCGCGGGATGGTCAAGGTGACCAAGGGCGCGGACAATGCCCGCAACTATACGCAATGCGACAGCATGCTGGTGGGCGATCAGAGCAGTGCCCATACGTTCCCCTATATCGAATCGGCCAACAGTTCCGCTCATCTGGAACACGAGGCGTCGACCTCCAAGATCAGTGAGGAGCAGTTGTTCTATTTTGAGCAGCGGGGTATTTCGCGCGAGAACGCAATCGCCGCCGTCATCAACGGCTTCTGCAAGGAAGTGTTCAAGCAGTTGCCCATGGAATTTGCGGTGGAAGCGCAGAAACTGTTGACGCTCAAGCTCGAAAACAGCGTCGGATAACCCGCGTGACGCTGGACCCAACTTGACTTAGGCGGAATGGGACGATTAGTA
>SMVT01000107.1 GCA_004357365.1 Nitrospina sp. | reverse complement strand
CCGATGGCGAACAGGACCATCAACAGCAGGATCCCCGTTTTTATCACCGCGTTTTCTTCTCCTCGTTCATGAAGTGTTCCATCTTCTTTTTCAAACGGCGGTAAATGGTGTACTCTTTCTCGGCTTTTTCATTTTGACCCATCTGTTCATAAGTATACCCCAGGCTGAAATGCGCATCCACGAAGGTGGGATCGATGCGCAGGGTGGTTTTGAACGCCTGTTCCGCCAGGTCGTACTTCTTCTGGTAATTGTGAATTCCGCCGAGCCCATAGTATCCGTTCGGATTTTTGGGGTTCTTTTCGATGGCTTTTTGAAACGCTGTTTCCGCGCCTTCGTAGTCCTGCGCCTCGACCTGGGCCAGGCCTTCCTTGTAATAATCGTCGCTGTTTTTGTCCGAGCATTGGGGTAAAATCAATGCCAGTAGACTCAGCAGGCACAGGCTAAAAAGCGTTCGGTGAGAGGGCACGAGAGGCCTTGTTTTAAAAGATTGGTCGGTGGATGCGCCGGGCCGCGAAATGCCCGAACCGTGCCAGTAGTGACTGTTCCAAACTATAACACCCAGAAAGAGTTTCCGCCAGAACAACCCGAAGTTCAACACCCATCGCTAAGGATGCATTGCGTTCATGGAGATCAAGCTGATATGGATAGCCTTCGGCGTCGGCGCTTTTCTGGTTTCCCTGCTGGCGGTGTTGACGGTCAAAAGCTACGGGGTTCTGCAGGTGCGGTGGTTGAACACCTCCCGCCTGCGCGATCTGAAGCTCCGGGTCGCCGCAACTTCCGACGACCTGGAACGCGGTGCCCTGAATGCGGTGATCGAGCGCTGTGAAGCCCTGCGCGGCCGCTGGGTTCTCGGCGAAGCGGATTTGTCCCTGATCGCAAACACGCGGGGCCTGGTCGCCGACATCGCGAAACGTTATCATCCCCAATCTTCCCAACCCCTTGCCGAAGCGCGGATCGAAAACATCCTCAACGCCTTTCTGGACATGAAGACACATATCCTGCAGTTGACCCGGCTGAGGGGCATCCGGCAGTGGACCCGGTTCCGGTTGCGTCATCTGGTGTGGTTGTCCAAGGCGTGGCAACAGAAAACCCGGTGGGAACAAACCTCCGCCGTTCGCACCGCGCGCCGCTTCCGCCTGGTGACCCTCGTCAAGTGGATCACCCTGGCCCTGAGGTCGCTGGACCTGATGTTCTGGTCCCTCAAGATGACGGTATTCTTTTTGTACGACATCGTGTTCAAAGTGTTCTTGATCCGGTGGACCCTGCTGGTGGGCGAAACCGCCATCCGCGTGTACAGCGATCAGAAAACGGGCGCGGATGTTGCGCCGGAAGATCTGCTGGAGGAGATGGACGCCCTGCCGGACCCCAACGAGTTCGAGGAAACCGGATTGTCCGGGGAGGTTCAGGAACTGGTGAACACCTCCCGCAAGGCGATTATGTTTCATCTGGGAGCGATGAGCTGGAAAGAAGCGCGCCAGCGCTATGACCGCCTCGTGGAGGATATTGCGCGGGCGCATCACCCGCAATCGGAGCGGCCTTTATACGAGGCCCGGTTGTACGACCTGTTGATCGGCTTCTCCCGGTTTGCGGAGCAGATCGTCAACCTCAACACCAAACCGGTGGTCAACAAGATGCTGCAACTGCGCCTGTCCCATCTTTTGAAAGTGAAAAGCGCCTCCGACTGGGCGTTGGAAAACCAGGTCGCCGACCTGGTTCGTAAATACAAGGTCGGAACCGCCGTCAAATACTCCGCTCTGGTGTACAAGGCGTTCAAAAAAGGGCATCCGGGAATTCTGTTCAAGGACGTGGCGCTGACCCTCACCCGGGAAGCCGGCAAGCGCTGGCTGGTGATCTATCTCCACGATAAAATCGCCGTCGAGGCGCACTGGGTCTACAAACCGAAGTAGGGGTCTCCGGAGAACGCCCGGTTCAGCGTTGGGAGGAGGTCATGGATTTTCCCAGACGGGAGATCCGGCCCACCAGCTGAATCCGTTCGGCCTGCAGGTTCATCCGCTGATCGATCAGTCGGTCGATCTGGACGTTGATTTGATCGAAACTTTGATCGCCGGGGTATTCGTCGAGCAGGATGTGGAACGCATCGTTGATCTTCAGTTCCACCTGGAAGCTGTTTTCAAACGATTGGATCAGCGACTGGAAAATACTCTGGAAACTTTTGGAAATGGCAAACTTGTATCGATTGGCTTTCGCCCAGCCCTGCAACGCATCGGCGCCGGTTTCCACCGCGCGTTTGGAGGTGCCCAGTTCGATCATGGCGATTTTAACAAATGAGGCGCCATCCTCTGGAATGTAATTCGACACTCCAGAAATCTCGGGCATCTCCATCTCGGTGATCCGGGCTTTGATGAGATAAACCAGGCTCTGGTTGGAGTGCACAATCGATTTGAACAGGTGGAACGAAGGATTGTTCTTTTCCAGCTGACCCATCCGCAGTTTTAACAGCGCGTTCTCGCCTTCCAGCGCCCGGATGATGGTTTTGCGCGACAGCAGGTCGAACTGGTTGACGACCGCCAGGTCCCGGGTCAGACTGGCTTCGAACAGATTGTACGTATCATTGAGCGACTGCCGGATGGTCTGGCTGTATTCCTTCAGGTAGCGGTTGAACTCGTCCACCTGGGAGACAAACCGGTCGGACCTGAAAAGGGGCTGGTACAGCGTATCCAATTTCGCCTGGGCCATTATGAAATCCTCCTCGATAATGACGGACAACTGGCGTTTTTTCTCCAGCGCATCACCCTCCGTCATTGAGTCTAACAGCACCGCCTGGCTCAAATCGTCGATGCCAGATGCCAGGGTGAACACATCCGTCAACTCGTCGTACACACCGGTAGAGCTTTCCAGATACTGGGTGTATTCCCTCAGATCGTGAAACAGGTCGGCCGTATAACCAGGGGCGGCCACCAGGTTTTTGTGAAAAGAAACGATGCAGATCAAAAGGATGACCCATACGCGGTATTGAAATCTCATAGTCCGGTGTCCTCAGATGGGGAAAACCCCGTCGCGGTCCGATGCCCCCGGAACCCGACGGTTCAGGGCCGGGAGCGGAAACCCAACCTCCAGCATTTCCGCCCGCTTGCCCAATTCCCGTGTTGATGTACTGTATTTAACAGGATAAATAGGGGGACGGGACTTGGCAAACATTATTTTGGAATGTAATTGTAAATTAAATTGGGAGGTTTTCAACTATTTGAATTTATTTTGGTTATGGCGGAATCAGCGGTTTAAAAAAGATACCCGGTTCACACCCCGGGTGGGGTCAAACGGTAGGAAACTCGCACCTCGCTGGCGTACACGTCGGCCCAGTGTGCGGCTTTTTTCTGTTCGGGGGTCCATAGGTCTCGCCAGTGGCAGGGTTTCTGAATATAATCCCGCCACTCCAGAAGTGTAAAGTTCAGGCCCAGTACCTGGAACCAGATTTCCAGCAGGGCACGGCTGGGGAAGCTGGTCAGCGCCAGTTCCTTGCCCTGGTAGTCGAACGTGTTGGGGAGCCGGTAATCTTTTTTCTCCGACCGGGTCAGCGAGGTCAGCAGGATCGGCAAATCCAGCGCCTCATCGCTGACATGGGGGTAATACTGGAGGGCGTCCTTGCCCTGCAGGGCCGCATAGCGGGCGGTGAAGGTATCGAGCAGAACGCATCGTTGCGCCGCCCGCGCCATTAACTGCAACAGGCGAAAGGGTTCCATCACATAATACAGCAGGCCGAAGCAGAGGATCGTATCGAAACTATCCGGTTGGCATGCTTCCAGAAATTCAAAAACGTCTTTTTCTTCAAACACGTACGCGTCGCGGGGCACCTGCATCCGGCCGAACAAATCCTCGCCCTTGCGGAGCAGCGCGGCCTCGGTATCCACCCCGTGAACGTGCCGTGCCCCGAGTTGCAGGGCGGCATAGGCGAAGGTGCCCATATGCGAGGCCAGGTCCAGCACCCGGCAATCCCGGATCACGTCCGCCTGGCGGGCCAGCAGGGTGTCGACGCGCCCGTTCAAACATTCGTAATGATAGGGTATGGCCCAGCGCCCGGCGCGGGTGTCCTCCTTCAAAAACGGAGAATCCTCAGCAAAATAGGGGTTGCTTTGTTTCAATCGTAACCTGTCAATTTAATGAATATTATTATAGGTTCAGCAGGCTCCGGATATATCCGGAGTGATCCCGCAGGCGGGTATTATAGCTCAAATGACGTGAGAACCCTGAACAGGTCCGTTGTAAGGTCTACGACAGGTTTCCGACATAAACCTGTTGCATTTACATATCTACATAGGTGAATATGTCCCGAATAGGGCCTTGTTTCAGGGGGAAAATGGATGCCGCTCACATATCCTGTAAAAGCAGTTGTCATCATTAGCCTGGTCCTGCTGGCGGGGGCCGTTTTCGTGACGCTCCGCCCGGGCGGAGGAACGCAGGTGTTCGCCGAAGAGACGACGGTGATCCGGGTTGCCGGGTCGACCACGGTTTTGCCCATCGTGTCCCGCGCGGCGGAGCGGTTTCAGGCCCGCCACGCTTTGGTCAAGATCATCGTCAATGCCGGCGGCTCCGGTGTCGGCATTCACGGGGTGGGCACCCGGCGGTTTGACATCGGTCTTGCCTCCCGCGAAATCACCCTCAAAGAAAAGCATCGATACGCTTCTTCCCATCTCCAGATCACCGTCATCGGCCGTGATGCCGTGGCCTGCGTCGTGTCTTCCGAAGTGTTTCACGGCGGAGTGCGGGCGCTGTCCAAACAACAGATCCGCGACATTTATCTCGGTAACATCACCAACTGGCGACAGGTGGGCGGACCGGACCGGCCGATCATCGTCATCGATAAGGAAGTGCACCGCGGCACCCGTCACGTGTTTATGCAATACCTGTTCGGAAAATCCAACGCGCGCGCGCCGGGAGCGCGGCTGGTCACCGGTTCCAACAACGAAGAGCAGGCCAAGATCGCGCAAAGCGATTCCGCCATCGGCATGCTGTCCATCGCCTGGATCAATGACGAGGTGGTCGGCATCGGCATCCGCGACGGGGAGCGTGTGATCCAACCCACGCTCGACAATGTGCGCACCGGACGTTTTCCCATCGCCCGCAACCTGAACCTGATCACCGCCGGTGAACCTCAAGGTGCGGTCAAACAATTCATCGATTACCTGCTGAGTGAAGATGGTCAGAAGCGGGTCGCCGAAAGCGGGTATATTCCCATTCAATTGCCCCACACCGTCTCCTGGGTGGCGGGGTCTCATTCCAAATGAATAAGCAGCCCCTGTTTCCCGAAAGGGGACCGGCATTCTGGTTGACCGGTCTTGCCGCGGCCATTTCCGCCGGGACCATCGGCCTATTGTTTGTCAGTCTGGTGGTGGAAAGCGTTCCGGTTTTTAAAAGCGAGGGGGTTTCCTTCCTGTGGGGTACCGACTGGTTCGCAGGCGAAGTCTACGGAGCCCTGCCGATGATTTACGGTTCATTGATGGTCACCGGACTGGCCGTCGTGATGGTCCTGCCGTTTGCGTTGGGCAGTGCGATCCTCACCTCGGAATTTCTCTCCGGCCGTGTGCGCCTCGTGGTCAAAGCCGCCATGGAACTGCTGGCGGGCGTGCCCGGCATTCTCTACGGGCTGATGGGCATTGCGCTGTTGGCGGTCTGGGTGCGCGATCTGTTCGGACTGATCGACGGCAACACCCTGTTCACGGCGGGCCTTCTGCTGGCGGTGATGATTCTGCCGACGGTGATGACCCTGGCCGAGGACGCCCTGCGCGCCGTCCCCGGCGAAACCCGCGACACGGCGCTCAGCCAGGGGCTGACTCGCATGGAGACGGTGATGCAGGTGGTGGTGCCGCAGGCGTTACCCGGATTGGCCGGGGCGGTGTTTTTGGGACTGGGTCGCGCCATGGGCGAGACCATCGCCGTCATGCTGGTCATCGGCGGCATCGACCGCATTCCCCAACCCTGGTTCGACCTGTTCGCGTCGGGGCAAAATATCCCCTCGAAAATAGGACGCGAGGCCGCCGAAGCGCTCGGCTTCGACCTGCAGTGGAGCGCGCTCATCGCACTGGGGCTAGTGTTGTTCGTGATGGTGATGACGTTGACCACCGCCGGCCATTTTCTTTTGAGGAAAGCCCGATGAACCCCCGCCTCTGGAAAGAACGGGCGACGATCCTCATCCTGTATGGGTTGACCGGTTGCGGCTGTCTGGTGCTGGCGGTGATTCTGACAACGGTAATCATGAAGGGCGCCCCCGCCCTCAGCGGCGAATTTCTATTCGAAGAGTCGCGCAACTTCGGGTCGGAAGGCGGCATATTTTATCAGATGATCGGTACACTCATTTTAATGGCCGGCGCGGCCATCGTGTGTCTGCCGGTGGCTTTGGGATCGGTTTTGTTTCAAACCGAGTTTTTGCATTCCCCGCCACTCAAAAAAATGTTTCGCTTTCTCATCTATTCGCTCAACGCCGTCCCCACCATTATTTTCGGATTGATCGGTTACCTGTTCTTCGGCGTGTTGCTGGATGCCGGGGTGTCGTGGGTGACGGGCGTGTTGATTCTCGCCGTGATGATTCTGCCGACCCTCCACGTCAGCATTCACGAGGCGGTGGAATCCATTCCGGATCATTACCGGGAA
Source organism: Nitrospina sp. (assembly GCA_004357365.1). GTDB lineage: Bacteria > Nitrospinota > Nitrospinia > Nitrospinales > Nitrospinaceae > SZUA-226. Next base: position 23,650 of record SMVT01000107.1, on the reverse strand, counting down.
GCGGGGCTGGCGCTGGGCCTGTCGCCGGGCCAGCAGATGCGCGCCGTTATCCTGCCGCAAAGTATGTACGGCATGGTCACCGGAACCCTGCTGGGACTGGCCCGGGCGGCGGGGGAAACGGCGGCCATCATGTTCACAGCCACCGCGTTTTCCGGCGTGCAATTGCCGCAGTCGTGGACCGAACCGGTGACCACTCTGCAGACCCACATTCTGGTGCTGGCGCAGGAAGCGACGAATCCCAAGGCCCTGACCCATGCCTGGGGCGCCGGTCTGGTTCTGTTGACGCTCGTGTTTATTTTAATTTCAGTGACGCTCTGGATTCGATCGGGCATGGAAATGGAGGCGGAACGATGACCGAAAACGTATACGCCATTCAACTGGAAAACGTGCGCCTCAGTTATTCCGGCAAGGCGGTGATCGATGGGGCGTCATGCGCGATCCGCAAAAACGCGGTGACGGCGGTGGTGGGTCCGTCGGGGAGCGGCAAGTCCACTTTACTCCGGACGCTGTGCCGGATGAATGACCGCATCCCCGGGTTCCGGGCGGAAGGCAGCGTGCGGGTCCTGGGGCGCGATATTCACGATCCGGGGATCAATGTGTATGAACTTCGCAAACGGGTGGGAATGGTGTTCCAGAAACCCTGCGTGTTTCCCAAATCGATTTATGAAAACGTCGTCTTCGGTCTCAGATTTCATGCCTCCCCCAACGGTGAAAATTTTTCCGAACGGGCGGAACGGGCCCTGCGCGACGCGTTTTTGTGGGACGAGGTGAAAGACCGCCTGGATCAACCCGCGCACATTCTGTCGCAGGGCCAGCAACAGCGCCTGGCGATGGCGCGCACCCTGGCGGTCGACCCGGAAATCCTGCTGATGGACGAACCCACCTCGGCACTCGACTCCAAATCCGCCAACGCCATTGAAGATTTGATCCTGTCGCTCAAGGAACACCACACGATCGTGCTGGTGACGCATCACGTCGAGCAGGCCGAGCGGGTGGCCGAAGACCTCATCTGCGTAGACGACCAAACCGTCTGCCACAAACCCTGCCAATACCCTTAGTCCGACCGAAAATTTTAACCACAGATGCCTGTCCAGAGCTTGCCGAAGGGAACACAGATAAACACCGATAAAACCCAGATCCTTCGCTGGCGGTCAGGATGACAAGCGGCACAGGTCTGTCATCCTAAAAGCATGCCCTCGATCGAAGCGAAGGAAGCCGCAGGCGGCGCAGAATCTGTGGTTTTCCCACAGGCAAAAAGGCTGGGGATAAACCGCTTTAAATGGGGCGGGCAAGGGCCTATAATTCTGGTGAGTCCCAAAAGCCTATGAATCAGGGTTCGGTGATGAAGAAACGGAAAGCCCGCAGCAGCGAATTGGTTTTTTCCAGCGGCGACGAAGCGTTGTCCACGCTGGGAGAGGAGCTTCGCCAGAAGTATCCGGAGATGGCGGAGAAGTTCGAGCGACTGCAGGGATCGGACCCGGTGGTCCGCCGCCTGGTGGACACGGTGCGCGATCTCATGCCTTACGAATGGCAGGACTCCGAGCAGTTTTATCAGGGGGCGATGTTCTGCGTGCGGGGCCATTACCTGGGAGCGCTGGGGGTGTTTTCCGAAATTCTCGATGAGGCACCGGAAGCGTATCCGGTGTATCACCTGCTCGGCTATGTGTGCGGCAGTATGGGCAAATACAAGATGGAGGTGGACTATTACCGCAAGGCCATCAAGGTCAAGCCCGATTACCCGCAGGTGTATTACGATCTGGCGTTGGCCTACTGGATGCTCGGCAAGGAAAACAAGGCCTACGCCGCCATGAAGCAGGGCGTGGCGGTCAATCAGGATTTTGCGGTGGCCGACCATTGGCTGACCTTCGCCTCTGACAACCTGGGCCGGTATAAGGACCCGGACGGTCTGGGTGAAAAGGAAGAAGGGGAGAGGGTCCGGTGCATGACCCAGGCGTATTATCTTCTGGGCATGGCCTATCTGGATTACGACTTGAACGGCAACGCGCGGTCGGCGTTCAAGAACGCGGTAAAGCTGGATGAAGATTTCGCTGATGCCTATTACCAGCTGGGTGCGTTGCACCTCAAGAAACTGCGCAATCCCAAACGCGCCCGCAAATATCTGGAAACCGCCGAATCGTTGTACACCCAGACCGGCGACCTGGCGCGGGCCGGCTTGGCGCATCAGCTGTTGGCCCCGGTGGACGAGGTGCACGACCGCCAACAGGCGGCGGAGGACTGGCTGAAAGAGGGACTGCGCCTGCAACAGCTGGGGCTGTATCAGAGTGCAGTGGATGCGTGCAAGAAAACCATCGCGTTTCATCCGGAGTATGTCGACGCGTATTACAATATGGGAATCGCCTACGGCAGTCTGGAGGACATAGGTCAACCCAAGATCGAAAGCGCCATCGGCGCGTTGAAGCATGCCGTACGACTGCAACCCAATTTCGTTCACGCCCAGATCGCTCTCGGGGCGTCGTATATCCGGCGGGGAGGTTTCCAGGATGCAGTGGAGCTGCTGGAGGAGTCGGCGCACCTGGCGCCCAACGACTACAATGTGTTTTATTATCTGGGAACGGCGATGCGCATGATGGGCAAGGTCGACGAATCGCTTTCCATTCTCGAAAAGGCCGTGTCGCTGGCGCCGGATTCGGTGCATGCCCGGTTTTCACTCGGGTTGGCGTATTACGATTCCAAGCGCCTGGAGCTGGCGCGCGACGAGTTTCTGCAAACGGTGCGCATCCGTCCGGATTTTGCCGACGCGCATTTCCTGCTGGGTAGTCTGTATCATTCACCGCTGGAAGATTCGGAACACTCCATGTTCCATCTGAGAAAAGCCGAGAAACTCTATGCCAAACTCAAGAATTACCCGAAAGTCTCCCGCGTCCGGGAACTGATGGCGACGCAACCGGTGTGATGAATCCGATTTTCCATTTTCATAAAGACATGGCAGGATGGATGGCGGTGACGGGGTTCCTGTTCGTTTTCGGGACGGGAATGGCCGCCGCCGCGCCCGCCACCCCCGAAACCGAACAGGACTTGGCCGGGTTGCCCGCCCTGGAGATGGCGGAGCGCGCCCTGGTCGACACCCTGTATTATAATTTCGATCCTTGGTTTCCCCGGTTCGAGCGTAGTATCCAGCAACTGGAGGCCCGCCCCCAGACCCTCCCCACCCAGATGGAACTCCTACGCTTTTATTTTTACATGGCAGGCTTGCACGGCGAGTTGACCCATGTGCTGTCCTTTACCAGTGAGTTCAGCATCGAAAAAGTTAAAAAGGATTTTTTTTATTACAGCGGCAAGGCCCAGGTGCTGGCGGAGACGCTTCTGGAAAACCCGAAGCTTTCCCAAGCGGACCGCGCCGACGCGTATTATTTTCTGGGCTTGTCGGAAGGGTACAGGGCCCTGTTGGAATATGGCGAGGGCCATTTGCTGAGTGCATTGATCAATGGCCTGAGGGCGGACAACCATCTGGAGGACGCGCTGGAGCTGGACCCCGGCCACGCCGACGCGCATGTGGGGTTGGGCGTGTATCGATACGGCAACACTCGTTTGGGCGGGCTGGGCAATTTCATCATGCAGTGGGGACAGGACCTGCGGCTGGTAGGACTGCGTCACATCGAAAAAGCCCTGGAAAAACAGATTATGTCGCGGCCGCTGGCGATCAAAACCCTGATCTGGTTTTATATTTCCGAACAGATCAACCCGGACAACGCGGATCTTCCCGACACCCATCCGCTGTCCCCGTATGTCGCGCGGTCGCGTACGCTGTACCTGATGGACCAATACGAGCGGCTTTATTTCAGGGAACCGCCGGAGGGCTTTATCGGCAACAAGGGACTGGCCATGATGAAAGCCATTCAGTTCGTCATGGACCGCGACTATGCGCGGGCTCTCGAGCAGTTTCAAAAAAATCTGAAGATCTGCGACCATCTGATCCGCGTTAGAAAATTCCAACTCAACCCCAAATATATAGCAACGGTGAAGGCCGGAATCAAGTTCTGCCAACTGATGATGGCCGCCGCCAGCGGGGCAGATTCCAAGGCCTGTGTTTTGGTCCGGGAGCAGATCGACTTCATCGACCATGGCGGAAGTATGGTGCAATACGAATCCTCCAAAATCCGGGAAGAAATCCAGGACGTGTTCTACCATCAACTCGAGAACCTGTCCTCCCGCCTGAACTGTTTATCCTGAGGCGGCCCCAGCGCGGTTCGGGGGTATCCCCGCCTGTAAGGAACCTGCCCGTCGCACGACTAAACCCCAAACACGAACGAAGTTTAAGGAGTTCCTGTGAAGGTTTGTTTTAAATCCAACGGAATCAAGAGAATCGGATGGGTCCTGTTGTGGGTCGCGTTGTCCGGCTGGGATTTTTCCGAACATAGCATTCCGTTGAACGACATCCTGAGCGGCGGTCCGGCCAAGGACGGCATTCCCGCCATCGACCGGCCCCGGTTTGTGCCCGCCTCCCAGGCCAGCCGGACTTTTCTGGACGACGGGGACCGGGTCATTGCGCTGGTGGTCAACGGCAAAAAGAAAGTCTATCCCCTTAAAATTATCAACTGGCACGAAATCGTCAACGACAGCATCGGCGGGCGCCGGGTGGTGGTGACGTTTTGCCCGCTGTGCGGAACAGGGATGGTGTTCGATGCTCACGCGGCGGGCCGGCCATTGAACTTCGGCGTGTCGGGTTTGTTGTACAAGAGCAACGTGCTGTTGTACGACCGCCAGACCGAGAGCTTGTGGTCACAGATCAAACAGGAAGCGGTGACCGGAAAACTGATCGGCACCCGCCTGCAGTTGATCCCTTCCACGCAGACTACCTGGGGTGCGTGGAAAAAGCAACATCCGGATACCTTGGTGCTGTCCACCCAAACCGGGTATGACCGGGATTACGAGCGCGATCCCTACCAAGGCTATCTCACCAGCCGGGAAATTTTTTTTCCGGTGGGCCGATTGGATCACCGTTATCATCCCAAGGAGCAAGTTATCGGCGTGGAGCTGGAAGGGTTGGCCAAGGCGTATCCGTTCAGCGAGCTGGCACGGGTGAAATCGCCTTTCAAGGACAAGGTGGGAAAGAAAACCGTCTGGATTCTGTACGATTCGAAGTCGCGAACTGCGACCATCAAGGACGAATCGGGAAAAGAACTGCCGTCGGTGGTCGTGTTCTGGTTCGCGTGGCACGCGTTTCACCCAGACACGCAGGTCTACACCGCGCCAAAGAATTGAATGGAAATGCTATACTCTTAATCGAAGCGCTTGATCCATAAAAAACAGCAAAGCAAAAAGGAAGAAGCCCCCCAACCCCCTTCGGATAGGGGGGGCAAAATCCAAAACCCTTTCCCCTCATGGGGAGAAGGCTGGGTGAGGGGTGGAGTAATTCGAATATGTTTTTATAGAGAGGTGAAATGAAAAAGAAGATCTTTTTATTGTTGGTGATGGTGGTGGCGGTAGCGCTGTTTTTTGTGTTCGATCTGGGGCAGTATTTGTCCCTGGAGAGTCTGAAATCGAACCGCGACCAACTGCGCGCGTTTTATGACACCAACGCCGTGACGATGGTTGCGGCCTTCATCGGGGTGTACATCGTGACGGTGGCGTTGTCTTTGCCGGGTGCGACGATTCTGACCTTGTGCGCCGGGGCGATTTTCGGATCGGTGACGGGCACGCTGGTGGTGAACGTCGGCGCGACGATCGGCGCGATGCTGGCGTTTCTGGTGGCGCGGTTTTTACTGCGCGACTGGGTGGAGAAAAAATTCGGCGCAAAACTCAAACCCTTTAACGACGGCTTCTCTAAAAACGCCATTAACTATATTCTGTTTCTCAGGTTGGTGCCGCTGTTTCCGTTTTTCCTGGTCAATCTGGTTTCCGGGTTGACGCAGATACGCCTACCGGTTTATTTTTTCGGGACGATGTTCGGTACCCTGCCGGGCACGTTCGTGTACGCCAACGCCGGCAGCAACCTGGCGTCGATCAACCAGCTGAGCGACATCGCGTCGCTCGAGGTGCTGGGCGCGTTTGCATTGCTGGGCCTGTTCGCCCTCATCCCCACCGTCTACAAATACATCAAGTCCAAAAAAAATCCCCCGACTGAATCCGACCGTGTCGAACAGGAAAGTTAAGCGTTAATACCCTTCAATTTCTTTAATGTTGTTGAAGTTTGTTCAGAAATTTATCCCGCTTGGGGTTGGGGGGTGGCGTCGAGATTCGATTTGAAGGTGGCGAAGATATTTTGAATCGGGGGAATGAGTTTGGCTTGCAACTCGTCGGTCACCCAGTTGATTTTTTCGACCGGCCAGTCCTGCACCTGTCCTACGTCCAATTCGTACTTGGAGTAATAATCCGCCAGGGTCTGCTCGTAGCCGTACACCAGTGCGTTCTCCAGAATCTTGTGGTACAGGTCGCGTATCTGCAGGGATTGAACAAGCCTTCCAGAAAGGTCTGGGTCATATCCGCGATGAGGGGTTCGGCGTGCTCGAGAATTTCCGGCGAGTGCGCTTGCTCGAGGGTGCGGTAGGTGATGATTACGTTCTGCAGGAGGTACTTGATGATCTTGGGATCGGTCAGTACCGGGCCGCGTTCGAGGTCCAGACTGTCCTTGAGTTCCTTCACCAGCCGCACCGAATCGTAAATGATGGACTGCTCCCACCCGGCCTGGTTCCAGACGATGATCGGCCTCAGCCAGTTGATTTTGCGGTTGGCGTCTTCCGTGCATGGTTATGGTGGGCCGCTTTTTGTTGCTGTGCGGCAGGCGGCCGCCCCACATTTTGAGGTCGAGCGCCAGCCCGTAGGGCAGGAACGCTTCGGCGAAGGTCTTGAAGTAGACGCTCACCAGCTTTTCCAGGTTCTCGTGTTTGTCGAGCGGGCTGTTCTGCGGCAGGTTGACAATGCAGTAGAACCGCCAGATTCTGCGCAGGGATTTGCCGAAGGGATCGGCGATCAGGTACGTGCCGCCCCAGATACCGGAGGTGATGGGCACGTCGATGTTATGTATCTGGCACATTCGGGAAGAGACGCTCACCGCGACGTTACCGTACAGTTCGTTCAGGTAGTAGAGGTTGATGCCGTTGTCATCAGTAAATACCGGTCCATTTACAGCGGTTCGCGTTCGTATCGATGGTAGAACGGGTACAGCGGGTACAAAGCCCTTCTTGTTCCAATATTAAGACCGGAATGTCTTGTATTTATTTCACACAAAGAAGTGCCGGGGGGAATTTCTGAAAGCGTTTCTCCGCAGGAAGGGGCCGGGAGCGCCCGTGCTGGGGTGGTGGGGAGGTTTAGAATTCGTCTTCCGCGGATTGCCCGGTTTCGCTGATCACGATGACATGACTTTTGTTCACCGCCATGAAGGGCACCTGGTACAGCAGTTTGCCGGATTCTTCGTCGTAGACGGCGGCATTGGACACCGGCAGGAATTTATCGGTGTCGCTGTTCATCAAATCCAGGAGGCGCATGTTGGGCAGGCAATGGACGTCGCCTTCAATTTTCTCTCCGGCCGTCCGGATAATGGTGGTGATCTTGACCTTTTTGACCATGCTTTTATAAGCCATGCGAGTACGCCTCCATCAATGTTCTTTTTCCGCCTAAATGACTGTAAATCTTATTCTTAAAGTGTAACGCTCAAACCCCCCAAAATCCAGCAAAACCTTCGATTTTTGCCTTTGCGGGACTGGTGAAAAAAGCTGATTTTTGCAGGGTTAGCCGAGGACGTTGAAACGGATGCGGTGCAACCCTAGGGCTCCGTCAGGGAAGGGGTCGCGTGGGCGGTCCCGTGGGATGCCGCTGTACAGGTCGGCCGCCCGGACGGAGACGGAATAGCGGCCGGAGCGGGAGAATTTCATGGGGAAGGACCAGAACACCCAACTGTAAGGCGACAGTGGTTTTTCCAGCCGGGCCAGGGCCCGCAGGGGATAGAACACCAGAGACAACACGGCCCGCTCCAGATAACGCAAAAACCGGTTGCGGGTAATCACTGTTGCCGCAGGGCCGGGTCAGCCGCAACAGGAATCATCGTCCGAGGGTTTTTCCTCGGAGTCGATGATGTTGAACATGTCCCGGTAGGGATGGCAGTCTAACTGGCTGGCGAAATCCCCGTCCACTTCCACGGCTACGCCCATGGGAAACTGCATGTTCTTGAAAGTGACGGCCGGCAGTGGGCCGGCATAGATCACCTGCACCTTGCCGGGGCCACAGGACTCCTCGACCGGCACGGGTTTGTAGGCGGTCAGGATATAGGAATAAAAGCGGATGCTCTCGACCACTTTCCACAGGTAGTCTTTTTTCAGAGTGAAGCCGTGGAAATCGGTTCGTTTCGAATAGTTGATGAACTCATCGAGCGTCAACGCGCCGGAGACGCACTCGCCCCACAGTTCGTGGTTGTTGCGCATTTCCTGCGGCACCGGCCGGTCCGAAATGATGTCGGCGATGACGAACCGCCCGCCGGGTTTCAGAACGCGGTGGATTTCGCGGAAGACTTCTTCCTTGTCGGTCGACAGATTGATGACGCAGTTGGAAGTAACGACGTCCACTGATTGATCGTCCAGCGGAATGGCTTCCAGAAAGCCGTGCTTGAATTCGATATTGTTGTAGCCCAGGTTTTGCGCCACCAGTTCGGCATGTTTGCGGGCATTGGCGAGCATTGGTTCCGTCATGTCCACGCCGATGACTTTGCCCTCCGGTCCGACGATTTTCGCGGCGATGAAACAGTCGATGCCGCCGCCGGAACCCAAGTCCACCATAAATTCACCGGGGGCGATGTTGGCGCGGTTCACCGGACTGCCGCACCCGTAGGAGATGTCCATCACTTCGGAAGGGATATGCGAAAGGTCACTGGGATCGTAATTGACCGGGCAACACAAACTTTCCTGAGTGGCGACCGCCGCCTTGGAATAAAATTCGCGAACATCGTCACGGCTGACTTCACCACACGATTCGGTTTCGGTACCGGCTCTCCTGTCGTTCATCTGAGTATTCCTTTCCTATGATATCCGTCCATCAATTTTGATCGCCCAGAGCTGTTTTGATTCGGGCCTTGACCTGTTCGCTGAGGCCCGCATCTTTTTGAGTCGGCGCATCATCCTCGCCCAGTTTCCGGGCCAGAGCCCGGATGATCTCCAATTGCTTTTCATAAATCCGGCAGACCCCGCACATCCCCAAATGGAACTTGAGCCGCAACCGTTTTCCCAGAGGAAGGTTGTGATCCATCAGCTCCGAGATCAAGGGGGTGGTGTCCTCGCACGTCACACCGAACCACCGAGTGATCCGCGCCATCCATGATAAATCTTTCGAATTCTTGCTCATTGTATCTTACTTCCGGGTATTCCAATGACTCGTTTCCAGGCATTTTCTGAGCTGATTGCGTGCCCGGTGCAAAATAACCCACAAATTGGTCGGTTGAATTTCCATTTCCTTACAAATTTCCTCCGAGGCCAACCCTTCTATCTCTTTTAAAACAAAGATATTACGGAATTTCTCCGACAGTTTGTCCAGGCACATGGACAAGGCCTCCACCAGCTGGCTGTTTTCGGCCGCTTTGTGGGGGTCGGTATCCCAGTTTTTGGGAGCGTTGGCCCATTGCCCGTTATGCAGGTAGGCGTTTTCCAGGGGATCGGGTCCATCCTCCGATGCCAGCTCATAAGTTCTGTGCTTTTTCAAATCCCGGAAATGGTCGAGGATTTTATGTTTCAAAATACCGAACAGCCAGCTTTTTTCCGTAGACCTTCCCTGGAAGGAGTCTTTGGCCTGCAGGGCGGCCAGCAGGGTCACCTGGACGATTTCCTCGGCGTCGTCGGGGTCCTTCACCCGGACCAGAGTATAGCGGTACAGCATGTCTCCGTATTGCTCCACCCATAAATCACTGTTCAGCAGTTCCGCCATGCGCGTGTTGCTCCCGGTTGAGGTTGGCTGATGTTGACTTCCGCCTCTTGAAGCTCCTATACTGACCCCCATGAACCCCATACCCGATGCAGGCCAATGCGCGAAAATTTTAAAATCGCTGGCCGACGAGTCACGTCTGAAAATCGTCCGGCTGTTACTGCAGGGGGAGCACAGCGTGTCCGAAGTGGTCCACTCCCTCCGCATGGCCCAGCCCCAGGTGTCGCATCACCTTTCGATTCTGAGGAGTTCAGGATTGGTGGACACCCGGAGAGAGGGCAAGAAAATCATCAACTTTATCGATCCGGAAGTTAAATACATCCTGAAAAATAAAGAGATCGGCCTGGATCTGGGATGTTGTTCCATCACCTTCGACGAATCCCCAAACCCTCCCGCCTCCTGAATCACTCGGAGTCCTATCCCGGCCGTTCCCCTTGAACAGGGGGTGTGGGTCCCAGGATAACTTGCGGGCATTATACCTATTTCGATGATTTAATTAAAAGGCCTTATTTGCCCGAACCTGTGCCGGCGGGGCGGGATACAGGTTTTTGTAAATGATGTAATTGCGGATGACGTGCTTGACGTAACCCCGGGTCTCCGGATAGGGGATCGATTCGACAAAGATGTCCCGGTCCTTGATCATGCGGAACCGCCTCTGCCAGGCTTTGAGGACTTTGGGTCCAGCGTTGTAGGTGATCAGAATATGTACTCCGTTGCCCTTGAGCTTGCGGGTGAGGTCGTTCAGATACTGGACGCCGAGGCGGATGTTGAGGTCCGGTTCGAACAGGAAATCGTTTTCAAATTCCCGGCCCGGGTGGGTGCGTTCGAACAGGCGCTTGCCGGTTTTGGGCATGATCTGCATCAGGCCGCGCGCTCCGGCGGGAGAGAGTGATTGCGTATTGTACATGCTTTCCTGGCGAATCAGCGCTTCCACCAGCCAGGGATCAAGATGGTATTTCCCCGCTTCCGTTTGGATGGCTTCCGAATAAGCCGAAGGATAAAAGTTGATCCAGAATCCCCGTGGCAGTTCCTTTTCTCCGTGCTTGGTTTTGAAATCCTTGAACAATTGCAGGACCTGCATCGAGTCGCCATAGGCCCGGGCGCGGTTGTACCAGTGCGCCAGCCACATGACGCCCGAAAGGTTTTTGCGGACCGACCGCCCCAGCCGCAGGAGCTCCATCTGGGCATCGCTGAAAAATCCCAGTTCGATCAACTCCACGCCGTGCCGAAAATAAAAGCGCTCGCGTGAAGACAACCGGCGTCCCAGCTGGGTGAAGGGAGCCTGTCGGATTTTATTGCTATAAGAAGCTTTTTGAAAGGAAGAGATGGGTGCAAATGGGTCGGGCAGGGCCTCGTCAAGATGATTGACCGCCTGCAGGCCATAGTACGTGTAGGGAAACCGGACGGCCAGATCCTTGAACAGGGTTTGAGACTGCTCTTCCTGTTTCAGCTTGTCTGCGGCTTTGGCCATCCAGAACAGGTTTTTGTCCGCGAGGTCGCCTTTCGGGAACCGTTCGAGATTGCGTTTGAATTGATCGTACGCTTCCTGCCAGTGTCCGGCTTTGCCATGCACCCATCCGCTTTGCCACGCCGCCATTTCGCCTTGGGTTTCCCGGCTGAACTTTTCCACCAGCGTGCGGTACGCGGCGAGGGCCCGGCTGGGTTCCCGCATATCCTCATAAATGCGCCCGCGGTAGAACAAGGCCTGGGGCGCCCATTTGGAATTCGGCGAGGTTCGCAACAGGGCCTTGATATGGTGCAGAGCGCCCTGCAGGTTTCCCAGGTTCCACAGATTGCCCGCTATCAGGAAATGTGCTTCCGCGGCGCGGGAGTGTTCCGGGTATTGCATTAAAAACTGATTCAACACGGTATTAGCCCGGGGGCGTTTGCGCAGCCCCTTCCAGGCTTCCGCCCAATGAAAGAAAAGGGCCGGCGGGAGGCGTTCGTTTTTCAATTTCTTTTTCTTCTGGATCGCCCGGATTTCTCGGATCACCCTGGAGTAATCCACCTTGACCAGCAACGCCCGCATCCGTCGGCGGGTTTCCCGTAGCGTCAGCGGGCGGGGGGTCACCGAAACGTTTTTGACCAGCCGGTCCATTTGAACCTTGGCCTGAAGGCGGGCCGCCACCTTGGGATGACGAATATAAAGTTTGCGGTACAAACGGTAGACGCCGTCATAATCCTGCAGGAGTTTGGACAGACGGATCTGGCGCTTGATGATTTCAGGAATCCGCGGGGTCCACTTCCGGCTCGCCAGCTTTCGGGAAATTATCTTTTCCGCCTGCTCCAGTTCCTTCACCGCTTCCCGGAATTTCCCCGATGCCTCATACACATCGGCGCGCAGCAGACGGATTTCCGGCACCAGCAGGGTGTGCCGATATCGATTTAAAAGATCGGAGGTTTGTTTCAAAACCGATTTACCGTTGCCTTGGGCGTGGCGGACGCGCGCCAGTTCGAGCCGGACGTAATCTCCCATTTCGGGATATTCCCGGAGACCGTTTTGAAACAACGTTTTCGCCCGGGTCCAATCTTTTTGATGAATGTGAATTTTTCCGAGCAGGAACCGCGCCCGTTTCTGGGTGACGAGGTCCACCCCGCCGAGCAGGAGTTTTTCCAACCGGCCCCGGGCCTCCTCCCAATGTCCTGAATGGTATTCGCGCACGGCCGATTGGAACCCGTCTTCATTGTCCGCGAAAGCGGGAGAAAGGCTCCCCATCGAAAGCCAGGCGCAGATCATGCAGGCAATGCCGAGCGGCACCCGGCTCAGAATTTTTTCTTTGATGTGTGCCGCCGTTTCGCCGGGATCGAGAAGCACCGTCAACCGGCCGGCCATTTTTTTGAACCAGGTGAGTTGCCGTTTCGCAAAATGGCGGGTTTCGCGTTTGATATCATACACCGCGCGGTCCAGCGGCACATCGCCTTCCAGATGCTGGATCATTTGCGCGTAGCCGATGCTTTGAAACGGCTTGCAATGCGAAGGAATACCGCGATGGAGCAGGGATTCGACTTCGGCTTTCAATCCGCGGTCCATCATGTGATCCACGCGCCGGTCGATCTGCTCGTATAAATACGGACGGTCGGTTTCCAAAACGAACAGGTACGATTCAAACTCGTAATCGGCGGGGGCGTCCTCTGCGTGAAACTCGGAGAATTTTTTTCCCGTTTCCCGGTGGACTGACAGAGCGCGCTCGATCCGCGACGGATCGGTCGGCTGGATTTTACCGGCATACACCGGGTCGACGCTGGCCAGCTCGGCGTGCATCTCCCGCGTTCCTCTCTCCCGGATTTCATCCTGGACCTGGCGGCGGATTTCGGAGGAGACGGAAATGGCGCAGTCGCGGTTCTCCAGCAGGGTTTTCAGATAGAGTCCGGTGCCACCCACCATGACCGGAATTTTGTCCCGGCTCCTGATTTCGCGGATGCACGCCAGCGCCCGTTTCTTGAACTCGAAAGCGGTGAACTCCTCCTCCGGGTCCAGGATATCGATCAGGTGATGGGTCACCCGTTTGCGCTCTTCTACGGAGGGCTTGGATGTCCCGATATCGAAATGGCGGTAGACCTGCATGGAGTCGGCACTGATAATTTCGGTGCCGAGATGCTCCGCCAGGGCCAGCGCGGTTTGGCTTTTACCTGAGGCGGTGGGACCGCTCAGGATAATTAAAGGAAGCATAAATGTCCTGCATAGTTTGCGTGTAACGGCCATCCGGATGATAGATGGTCAGTGTGTGTTCACTCGGGTTTTCCGGTCCCGCTCCCCGGACCGCCTCCACGAGGCAGATTTTCGGAGCGACCGCCTGGTGCCCGGTCACCCGGGCGATCCGCGTGGGATTCAATTCGTGTCGCCTGAGTTGTTCTATCACCTCCCGCAGCCGGTAGAAGGGATAGGCCAGTGCGATTTTCCCCCCCGGTTTGAGCAAAGGAGCGCTCGCCTTCACCAGAGTCTCCAGCGTCAGCGCCAGCTCGTGCCGCGCCAAGGCTTTTTCCCGGCAGCGGTTGATTTTACCGCTGTTCACTTTCCGGTACGGGGGATTGCTCAGAATCCAGTCGAAAGTTCCCGGCTCCCAGTCCCTGGCGAGCACCGGATAATCCCCCGCCAGCACCCGGATGCCGCCGGACCATCCGTTGGCGGCCACATTGTCCACGGCCCGTTGGACCAGGGAATTCTGGATTTCCACGGCGGTGATCTCGAGATCCGCCTGCCGGCTCATCAGCAGCAGGGGGATAATGCCGCACCCGGTTCCAATGTCCAGAATGCGCGATTCCCCGGCCGGCCGGACCCAGTCCGCGAGCAGAAAAGGCTCCACCGAATACCGGTAGCCTTCGGGATTTTGAGTGATCTGTACCGGTGCCATGGCCTGGCTGTTCATGGAGATTCCGTTTTGGGGTTTGTTTGGCTCTAAGGTATTCAAATGTTTATATTTAAAGTCTAACCCATTCATCCGGTGCGGGCAAGGCGCGTGAGCCGTTCAAAAACGGATATGTCTTTGTTTTTATTGTGCTATAATTTTTTAATGAACCCGGTTGCCGGGGAAAACAGGAACCTTCACTAATGAGGTGATCGATTGGCCGAATTATTGGGTGAATTTTTCAATGAAGATCAGATTGTGGGCGCCGTCCTGTTTTTCATTGGAATCGGCATTTTGTCCTGGTGTTCCAAGATGGAGAAAAAGCAGTATGCCAAGATGCGTGATCCCAAAATGAAGTGGGCCTACCTCGATGCCAAAGGCAAAAAGCGGGACGAAGTCAAAAAAAGAAATTTGCGCAGTATTGTTATGACCGTGCTCGGGGGCGGCTTGGCCCTCTACGGTTTCATGGATTTCTTGTTGAACGTTAAATAAAAAACCGGGCGATAAGGGTCAACCGAACGGCCAGAACCCCCGTCGATGGTTTTCCCGCAACACCACCGCCACGCATTCCTGTTCGTGCACCATCGGGTATTCCCTGAGCGTCACCACGAATCCCTTCTCGGGCGCCGGCACTTCTTCCAGCAGGCCTCCCTCATAAAGATCGCGGACCTCTCCCAGTTTTTGCCCTTTATCGACCGCCGTCCCGACCTCAATTTCAGAATAAAACAATCCCGCTTCCCGGGTGAGCACCGGGCATTCGTGCTCTGCATCGAAAAAAGCCATTTCCCGCTGGCTGCCTTTTTCACGGGTAGGGGTCAACAATCCCTGGCTCCTCATGAAATTCACGATGCCGTCCACCAGCAGGTCGCAATACTGCGGCTGATAGGTCTGCGGTTTTCCCGCGGACAGGATGAAGGGATGCAGTCCCATGAGGTCCCACCGCTTCGCCAGGTTTAAAACGAGCGCCGGGTTTTCGGAAACCTCCCGGCCGACGGCCAGCCCCAGACTGCGCGCCAGGTTGCGCCGTTTGCGGTTGGGTTCGATCAGTTGGACATGCGGCGCGTCATCGTAATGTTTTTCCGCGGATTGCACGACGATACCGTAATCGGATTCGGCGGTGTGCCGGATCACCGTGTTGCAGATGGTTTCCGTCAACTCCCCCACCTCCATGCCGGGAAAGGTGAGATCGACATCCTGACTGTCGAAGTTCCAGACCGGGTTGCCGGTTTCCCACGCCTTGTAGTTGACGATCGGGAAAATCTGGATGTTTCCCCGGATCTGATATCCGGTTTCCCGGCCGGACTCGATGTCATTCAGAAACCGGGACAGGCGGGACGCCACCATCATGCCGTTCAACCGGTCGCCCTGCAAACCGCTGACGATGGACAGCCCTTCTCCGTCCAACGGACCCCACCGGTTTTTGTACAGGACGAGCGGTTCTCCAAAGGGAGTGGGGATATGCAGGATTTCCTGTTTCACGGCCGGGGTTCCAGATCACGCGCCACCCGGGCCAGCAGGGCTCCAGCGTGGACGACCGGTTGTTCACGCAAGGTAAACAGCAGACCGGCGCCCGGTGCGGTGACCTGTTCCAGCACCACACCTGCCACCGGGTCCACCACCTGGCCGATGATTTCATCCTCACTCACTGGCTGTCCCAGGTGTGCCCGGCTGATGAACAGGCCGGAATGCTTGGCGCAGGCTTGGGCCACTTCCCCCGGATACACCACGCGCGAGGCGGGCAGCGGGGGTATCCCCTCCGGCAAAGACGCCAGCACGCCCTGTTCCACCAGCAGGTGCATCATTCCCTGAAACAGGCGGTCGACCGTTTCGGGTTCGATGCGCAGACAGATGCCGGTTTCGATCACCAGGGTGGGAATCCCCAGTTTGTTCAGGTTGTAGCCGAGCGTGGATTCGAACACGCCGGCCATGGGGTGAATCCAAATGATGCCGGTATGGGTCTGCCGGGCCAGCGGCAACAACTCCTCGCCGAATTCTTCAATGATCCGGATCTGCGGCAACTCGTTCAGGTGCAGGTTGGAGGCGTGGATGTCGACCGCCATATCCGAGTGTTCCTGGATATCGTCGAACACCTCCTGCGCGAGTTGCACGGGAAGGGACTTGCCGGGATGCGGACCCATCATGCGGTTCATGTCCGATCCGTAAAACGGCCACAGGCGCGTGCCGTGGTTGAGCGCCGCCGGATTCGCCGCCGGGTACACATGCACTTCGCCCAGAAACTCCTCGGGCCGGGTGTCCTTGATCCGGCGCAGAGCCTGGATGAGACGGTGGCACAGGTACAGCCCTTCCATCTCATCGCCGTGCAGGCCGGAGACAAACGAAAGGCGCCGCGCCGGTTTTCCCTGATGGGCGGAAAACGTTTGCCGGATGACTTTCAGAGGCGCCCCCAGCGGGCTGTTTCGGGAAAACAGGGTTTGGGTTTTCACGGTCGGCTCTATAAATTAATAAGAAGGCTTACCGCTCTTTTTTTTCGGTTGAATGTTCATGGCGTCGATCTTGCGCTTGAGGGTGTTGCGGTTGATGCCCAGGTCCTTGGCGGTGGCCACCTGGTTGCCCCGGTTTTTCTCCAGCAGTTGTTCGAACAGATGTTTTTCCGCCGATTCAATCAACAGGTCGTACAGCTGACCCTTACCGCCTTCCAGATGATCCTTCAGGAAATTCTGGACCAGCGGGTCCATTTCTTGATCCCAGGCGGGGTGGGCCGGTTCCGAAGCCGATTCGCCGGTCTGCAGGCCGGCGGGCAAATGCTCCGGGAGCAGGGGACCGTTCGATGCCAGCACCAGCCCGCGCTTGATCACGTTCTCCAGTTCGCGGATATTGCCGGGCCAGGAATAATGTTTGAAAATCCGCTCGACCTGGGGAGACAGGTACACCCGCCCTCGCGTCAGTTCGCCGGAAAACTTTTTCAGGAAATAGTGGGCCAGCAGAGGCACGTCCTCCGCCCGTTCGCGCAACGGAGGGACATGGATATTGATGACGTTGAGGCGGTGATATAAATCTTCGCGGAAGCGTTTTTGTTCCATCAGTTCCGGCAGGATCTGGTTCGTGGCGGCGATCACCCGCACGTTCACCCGGATGGGTTCTTTGCCGCCCACCCGGTAGAATTCACTGTTTTGCAGGACGCGCAGGATTTTAGACTGCAGGGCGAGTTCCATGTCGCCGATTTCATCGAGCAGGATGGTTCCGTTGTCGGCCAGTTCGAATTTTCCTTTTTTGGCCTCCACCGCTCCGGTGAACGCGCCTTTCTCGTGGCCGAACAGTTCGGACTCCAGCAGTTCGCGCGAAATGGCGGCGCAGTTGATGAAGATAAAGGGCCGTTTCGCGCGGTCGGAATAATAATGAAGCGCCCGTGCCACCAGTTCCTTGCCGGTGCCGCTTTCGCCGGTGATCAATATCGGAAGCTGGGTGACGGCGGCTTTACCGATGGTTTTGAAAATGTCCTGCATGGAGCGGCTTTTGCCGACAATGTCGTCCACCGAAAAATCCGTCCCGTCCGCCACGACGGGTTCCTCGGGAGGCACCACCTGCGAGCTGGCGACGACCTTGTCGATCAGTCCGTAAATTTCGCCGAAGTCGAACGGTTTACTGATGTAATCGTACGCTCCCTTGCGCATGGCCAGGATGGTGTTGTTCATGGTGTCCTGGGCGGTCATGACTACGACGCGGGATTGCGGTTGCTGGTCTTTGATCTGGTCCAACAGCTCCATACCGCTCATCCCCGGCATGAAAATGTCGGTGAAGACCAACAGGTATGAGTGCTCCTTGATTTTTTCCAGCGCTTCTTCGGCGGAGGCCGCGGTGTGCACGGTGAACGGTTTTTCCTCTAACGCCTGCGCGAAGACCCAGCGGATGCTTTCTTCGTCGTCTACGATCAGAATGTTTTGGCCGGTGGTCATGGTTACCCTTGTTCCACGGGCAGGAACACCTGAAACCGCGTGCCCTGTCCCACTTTCGATTGCACTTGGATCTTCCCCTGATGGTTCTCCACGATTTTCAGGGACAGGGGAAGGCCCAGGCCGCTCCCCTTGCTCTTGGTGGTGTGAAACGGAGTGAACATATGATTCAGGTCCTCTTCTTCAATGCCGATTCCGGTATCCCTGATTTCCACCAGGATGGCCTGCCGGGAATTGGGATTGGCTTCCGTTTTAACGGTGTAATGGGAATGAATGCGGGTCATCAACTCCAGCGTGCCGCCATCGGGCATGGCCTCCAGAGCGTTGCGCACCAGGTTGAGGAACACCTGCTTCAATTGGTCTTCGTCCCCTTCCACCTGGGGCAGGCTGGGGTCGTAGTTCTGAACGAACCGGACGTTCTTGTGTCCGTTCTTTTTTTCCAACAGCAGAATTTCCTCCAGAATCTGGTGGATGTTGAGCAGTTTGATTTCCAGCCGGGTGGGCCGCGCGAAGGTCAGCATGCGTTCCAGCATCCGGTTGATCCGCTCCGACTCCTTGATGACCACATCGAGGAACTTGTGGTGCTGGTCCGGCAGACGCTTGCGCAGCAACTGCGCCGAACCGCTGATCGCCACCAGGGGATTTTTAATTTCATGCGCCATGCCCAGCGACAACACCCCGAGATGGGACAGGCCGTCCATCCGCTTCGAACTTTCCTCTAGCTCCTTGAACAGACTCATGTCGCGCACATGCAACACCGCGCCTTCGGGCGGGCCGCCGGTATTCATATTCATATAAGGAGACACCGTGACGCTGACCGGGAACGACGACCGGCTGGCTTTGCGGAAGCCCTGGCACCGGAGATCGCGGAACGAGGTTCCACGCGTCAAGGTGTGCCGGATTTTCATGTCCATTTCCGGTTGCTCGGGAAAAAATTCGGTCCAAGGCTGGTTCGTTAAAGACTCGAGGGAGGCATGAAACATTTCCTCGACGGCGGGATTGGCCCGCTCGATGGTGCCCTCGGGGGACACCAGCATCACCCCGTCGATTAAAGAGGAAAAGATCTGTTCAAAATGAGGAGTGTCGCCATCCATCGCATACCCGGGCGCCGTTTATTTGGACGCCTTTTCCCCTTTTGAAGTTTTGGATTTGCCACCGGTGTAGGGATTTTTACTGCTTGCTTGAGCCGCCGGTTTGGATTCGGTTTTAGAGGCGGGCGCCGGTGCCGCCGCCTCGGGGGCCGATCCGCCTTTGGACTTCGAGTCGGTGGCCGCGGCCGGTTTGCCCTGCCGGCTTTCCGCTTCCCAGCCCTTTTTGCGGGATTCAGAGGGGTAATCGTTGGCGTACCAGCCGTCGCCTTTCAATATAAATCCCCCGGCCGACACCATCCGCCGCGGTTTGCCCCTGCATCCCTTGGTTTCACATTTCTTCGGGGGGGCGGCGCTGACCGCATGAATCAACTCGAACACCGACCCGCATTTCTCGCATTCGTATTCATAAATAGGCATACTTCAGAACTCCATAAATATCAAATCCCCAAAAAGGGGACATTGAACCCTAAAAACCGCTTAATTTTTCGGCAGATTTAACCGCCTTTACAAAAACTAACATTTTGACATCGAAAAGGCAAGTTTTTCACAGTGTTTTTGATGTATTTTAGGGCAGAACGAGTGGATTTGAATTGGAACCACAGAGGGCACAGAGAAAATAGGATAGGATCACAGAATGAAAACACAGATTCTTCGTCAGCTTCGCCTCCTCAGAATGACATGCTTGGAGGGGTTGTCATCCTGAGCGCTAGCGAAGGATCTATGTTTTAAATTTCCGCCGGAGCGAATTGGGTCCAGCGTCACGCCGGCCGGTTAAACTTCGGTGAGCCAGTGTTTGAATTTCGGGGATTTGCCGCCAACGATGTCGAAGAAGGCTTTCTGGATGCGGTCGGTGGTGTCGCCTTTGGTCCCGGTACCGATGGTGCGGTTGTCGACCTCGCGGATCGGGGTGATCTCGGCGGCGGTGCCGGTCAGGAAAATTTCGTCGGCCAAGTACAATATGTCGCGGGTCAGCGTCTCCTCTTTCAACGGGATGTTCAGCTCGTTGCAGATGCCGAACACCGCGTCGCGGGTGATCCCGTCCAGGCAACTGCTCGACAACGGCGGGGTGAGCAGAGTGCCCCTGTATAAAACGAAGATATTTTCCCCCGACCCTTCGGAAACGTAGCCGTTGGGATCGAGCAGGATGGCTTCGTCGTAGCCGTCGCGCACCGCTTCCGCCTTGGCGAGGATGGAGTTGATGTAATAGCCGCAGGCCTTGGCCTTGGTCATGCTGATGTTGACGTGGTGCCGGGTGAAAGAGGAGGTGCGGACGCGGATACCTTTGTTGAGTCCGTCGTCACCCAGATACGCGCCCCACGGCCAGGCGGCGATGGCGGCGCGGACGTTGACGCCTTCCGGGTTCAGGCCCATTTTGTTGTCGCCCAGAAAAACCAGCGGGCGGATGTAGCACTCCTCCAGCTTGTTGACTTTGACCACTTCGATGATGGCCTTGGTAATCTCCTCCGGCGAAAAGGGGACGTCGATCCCCAGGATTTTGGCGGAGTTGAACAGCCGCTGGACGTGCTCCGGCAGGCGGAAAATGGCGGATTGGCCATTGGCGGTGCGGTAACAGCGGATGCCCTCGAACACACCGAAGCCGTAGTGCAGAGTGTGGGTGAGGACGTGGACATTGGCCTCGTGCCACGGGACCAAGGCCCCGTCCATCCAGATTTGTTCCGATTTTTCCACGTTGGGCCTTGAGCGGGGTGAAATTACGTTAATAGGCCATTTTATGAGTGGGTTGGGGTAAAATCAAGCCAAATAAAAGAGTTTGACATGGTACACTCGGTCTGATATTTTTCCATTCCTTATCCGCATTTGGAGCCGCTAGCTCAGTTGGTAGAGCAACGGCCTTTTAAGCCGTGGGTCGAAGGTTCAATCCCTTCGCGGCTCACCATTTTTTTCTTTCAGTCAGCCTGTACAAGTCCCCATCGTCTAGCCCGGTCCAGGACACCGGCCTTTCACGCCGGCGACGCGGGTTCGAATCCCGCTGGGGACGCCAGGTCCTGCCTTTTATTTTCAATCGCTTAAAAAACTAATTGATTTTGATAATCAACGGTTGCCCGTGGGAACACTGTGGGAACGGGTGAGTTGTTTCTTAAAACTCCTGCGGTTCAATGTCCTGTCGGCCATGGAGAACCCGGACAATCACAATCCGGTCTTCATAATCACGAAAATAAATACACCGTTGCCGATACGGAAAAGCCCGAAGGCCGGGGCGTATCCAGTCCCTGGGTGCTCCGATAATTTCAAGCTCCGCCAGCTTATACATCTGCCGGATGAGATCGGCCACAAAACGCTCCGCGGAGTCCGGGCTCTCCTGCGCAATATGGGTATAAATTGTGGTCAGGTCATTTTGGGCGGGTTCTGAAATGTCTAACCGTTTGGACTTGATGGGTCTTTGCTCCGTTTGACAATATCCGCGGTCAGTTCATCGGCGCTCGCATAGGATTTCACCCGGCCGGAGGAAACAGCGGCATCCCCTTGATCGATCAGGGAGCGTAATTCCTTCATGCGGGTTTCATAGTCCTCCAGTATCCGCAGGCCCGCCCGCACCACTTCACTGGCATTGTTGAAACGTCCCTGTGCAACCTGGTCGGCAATAAATTTCTCGTAATGTACCCCCAGCGCATAGCTCTTGTTGGTACTCATAAGCCCACCCAGTAATCTATTGGTTTTATAATAACTATCAATTAACTATTATTATAATATCCCATGTTCATTTGGAAAGCATTGGAAAGTAAGTGAATTTTTTTGTAGATTTTATATCACAAACATTATAACATCACAAGTATAAAATTCCCACTTATTCCGAAATTGAAAATGATGGAGGTTCTTAGATGCCGACGATTCGTATTGATGAAGATGTGTATAAAGCCCTTCAACAACGGGGTGAGCCTTTTGTGGATACCCCCAACTCCGTTCTAAGGAAGCTTTTGGAAGAGGTGGGTTTGCTCGAAATGGACCAAGAGTCGAGCCGCGTTAAACCCTCTTTAATTGGAAAAACAACCCTTGGAAAAAAAGGAGAAAAACCTATGGTTACTTATTCGCATCCCCGACTTTGTTTTAAAGCCAGCTATATTGAGCCCCTTGATGACAATGACATTTTTCAAATTGAAACTAAAATCGATGGGAAATTTCAAATGTCAAAAGCCGATTTTTATAGAGTATTTCCCAATGTTGTAAAAAGCAGGAGCTATAGGGAAGAGGGCATTTACCATTATCCAGTCATTCCAAAAAAAAAGGCATTACCCTTTAAAATAGCCTGAAAATCTAATTAACAATTTAAAGGGTATTTCCCCACCGGCGAGGAGTGTTGGGACTCCTTTTAGATAATATTCATTTATCTTTGATACCAACTTCAATTGATCCGGGTGGGGAAATGGGTTATTTTGTAGGGCAAAATTTACTTATTTAAGGAGCTTCGTCATGAGAACTCTGCTTGCCTTTTTCCTGATATTCAGTTTTGCCGCCTGTGCCGATTCCGACGTTCAGACGAATGGGGGTATTCAAACCAAGGAGATCGATTATTCCTCCGGCGGGACGACGCTGAAAGGCTATCTGGCCTGGGACGATGCGGTGAAGGGCAAGCGTCCCGGGGTTCTGGTCGTCCACGAATGGTGGGGCCACAACGAGCATGCCCGCGAACGGGCGCGGATGCTGGCGGAGCTTGGCTACACCGCCTTGGCGGTCGATATGTACGGCGACGGCCAAACCGCCGACCATCCCAAGAAGGCCGGCGAACTTATGAACGCCGCCATGAAGGATTGGGAAGGCAGTAAGGCCCGGTTCAATGCGGCTAAAAATTTGCTTCAAAGCCATGCCACGGTCGACCCGGAGCGCATCGCGTCGATCGGGTTTTGCTTCGGCGGCACGGTGTCGCTGCGCATGGCGATAGCCGGTTCTGATCTGGATGCGGTGGTGGCGTTTCACGCCGGGTTGCCGACGGATACCGTGGTTCCGGGAACAGTCAAGGCGGCGGTACTGGTCATCAACGGGTCGAACGACGCCTGGCTGGATCCCAAAGCGGTAGCGGCCTTCAAGCAGGAGATGGCGGCGGCGGTGAAGGATTTCAAATACATCACACTGGAGGGGGCGCGGCACGCCTTCACCAACAAACAGGCCGGCGAGTTCAGCAAGAAATTCAACCTCCCCAACCTGGAATACAGTAAAGAAGCGGACGAACAATCCTGGGCGGCCTTGAAGGACTTCTTCCAGCGGGTGTTCTCCAAAAAAGACGCCTGACGCGGTTCAGGGGTTCCCAGATGGTTATTGTTTTAAGCGCATTCTCAGATTAAACCTTTCCAAGGTCTAACTCGGCGCGTCGCCGGGTTTCACGCCGTTACGCGGAGTGGTATCTCTGGCGCGCCCTTCCTCCTGACCCAGTGAGCCCAGGGATGGGTGGGCGGATACAATACGGTTTTGAGGTAAAGCAATG